>NZ_JBDOBO010000019.1:0-14695 GCF_047723935.1 Gluconobacter sp. | reverse complement strand
TGCCGATGTCCTGTTCCGTCAAATAGGACTGCACGTCCGCAGCCGTGGCCTTGCTATTGGCGAAAATGACATCGGCCAGGGGCAGCATGGCGCGGTGCCAAGCGCGGAATGTCGTAATGATTCCACGGTCGCACCATTCGGGGCAACGGACTGGCACGAGATCATGCATCAGCAGGCCATAGGACATGCGCAGGTTATCGCGCATCCAGCGGATGGTGTGGATATAGTTCTGGTGGTGCCATGGTGCGCCAAGGGTCAGGAACACGTCACCGGGGCGAGCAGCGTCCGCCAGTTTCGTGCCCTCCAAATACTGTTCGGACCGTCCGACGTTACGACGCGGGCTCAGCTTCCGCTGTCCGGCGCGCAGGGCCAGTCGTACCATCGTGGCGGGGAGGGTGCACAGGCCGGTGAACGCGAGGCCTTCCGCCTGAAAGAAGGTGGACAGGACCTTTTCGGATGGCACCTTGTCGATGGATGGCGTTACGGAGGGAAGGACCGTGGCCTCAGCGTTTGTTCCCTTTCTGTCGCCGCCTGCCATGATCTGGCGGAACAGGCTTTCCACAACTGTCCAGTTCACAGTCTGGAAGTCGTGGGGGTGGGTGGCGTCCGGACCGCGCCGGACGAATTGGACATCTTCACTGCGAAGGGTGCGAAGGGCTGCGCTAATCTCGAACACAACGCGCTGGATGCCGCTCGGCCTCCCGTGGTGCGTGAGATGGAACAGTAGATCGTCAATGTCGATCCATAGGATCATGATCGTTTTTCGCTCAGGTAAGCCGTATGGCAGGCGTCCAGAACGGCGTCGGCCGTACGTTCCCACGGGACGGGCTGGAACTGGGTGCGGACCTCCTCCTGCCAGCGGGCCAGTCCCTCGCGATCCGTGATGGTGTCGTGAACCACACGATAGGCGTCGTCGATGTCTTCCGGGTCGAAGTAGCGTGTCAGCGGGCCGCCGGCTTCGGGGATGGAGGTGGAGTTCGAGGCAATGCAGGGTTTGCCGTTAACGAGGCTTTCCGTCACGGGCAGGCCCCAGCCTTCATACAGCGAGGGAAACAGCGTAAAGAGGCAGCCTTCGTAGAGGTGGGACAGCTCCTCATCGGTCGGATCGTTCAGGAGACGGATCTTGCCGCGCAGCCACTCGGTGTTCTCAAGCTGCTGCATGAGGTCAGAGACCAGCCAGCCGACACGGCCGGCAAAAACCAGTGTCGGGACCTCCTCGCGTGGCAGGTCCGTCACCAGACGGCGCCAGATGCGGAAAGCTAGCAGGTGGTTTTTCCGCGCCTCGATGGTGGAGACGAACAGGACATAGCTTCCCGGAGCAGGCAGCCCCCTGGGACGTTCACCCTGAGCGCGGTGAGGTGGGCCGAAGCCGCTGCCGATGGGAATGGTCTGGACTGGAGCGAGCAGCTTCAGGTGATGCTGGCGGGCATAGTCTTCCACGCTTCGGGCAGTTGCGTTGCTGATGGCCAACAGTCGGCCACACTGGGGCAGCGTGGTATCGAGCCAGTGACGGAAATCCTGGATCAGGGACAGGGCGCACCATTCGGGACGCACTGCTGGAATGAGATCGTAAAGTAGCAGTACGGGCTGAATGCCATAGACCTGCCGCATCCGGGCCAGACGTTCTCCGAAATCCGGTTCGGACCAGGCGGCCCCCAGAATCAGGAAAATGTCCCCGGACTGCGGTGCGCTGGCGGCGGGTGGAGCCGGAGCGGGGGGAGAGGACGCGGATTGTGACGCCGATGTGGGAGAGGCGACGATCGGACGTGGGCGCAGGCGCGAGCGAGCATAGCGGCGCAGGAGCTGAAACGCCCGAAGCTGGTTGACGACAATGTTCAGCAGGGGACGGGCAAGCTCGGGGGGGAGGCTCTCCAGCCGTCGGATTACCGCATGACGCAGGCGTCTGATCAGGGCGCGAGGCGACCGTGCGACAGAACGCATGGATGCAGCGTCGGGAATGATTTTTTCATCAGTCCGGACCGCGAACAGGGCCTCCAGATCCGCAAAGGAGACGGGTATGAGAAGGTCGCCGTCCCCTTGTCCGCGGCGGCCCAAGACGATGCGGCCGATCCCCGGCACAAAGGCGGCCTGCTGACGGATGACACGAAGGATTTCAAAAACGAGACGCTGGATTCCGCTGGGGCGGGCGTTTTTTTCGAAATACTGGAAGATGTCTTCGACGTCGATCCAGATTGTATAATCTTCGCTCATGCGTCCGGAGTAGCCTCGGGCTGGCCGGCAAGAGCGCCGGTCTGTCAAACGGTGATAGTGCGTTCTGTAGAATAAAGCCTGCGTCAGGAGCAAGCAGTCTCGGGCGTTGATTGGAGCAAAGATGCTGCTCGGTCGGAAAGATGTTATATTTGTTGCTGGAAATCCCCGGCTCCTGAACCTGAACTTATAACGATTATTTGCTATTTCCGGCAGATTGTCCCTGGTTAAAAGCTCGAAAGACAAAAAATCTCTAAACGAGACTGCACGTGACGGCAGGAAAGTGTTAGTCCCGCATAAAGCGTGCTGATTTATCTCCGTTCCTGATCCAATTTCTGAGAAACCGTTTTGCCATGCCGATTTCGACCGAGAGTGCTGCTGACATCGTCCGGCTGTTTCGTACAGGTCTTGGAAGAAGACCAGAGCCCGCGGCTCTCGCTCACTTTGCAGCGCTACTGGAAGATGGGGCGACATTCCATGACATCGCTCATATCATCGCGGGATCACCGGAGTTCCGTCAGCTTCATGGTGACGAAGACGTCTGTGATGCGCGATACGTGTCTTTCCTGTATCATAACGGGTTGGATCGGACGCCTGATCCGCAGGGAGAAGCTGGCCTTCTGGCGGCTCCGAACCGGGGCGATGGGCTGGTAATCGTTGCCGGATCGGAGGAGGCCCGCTCGCGGACCGATCTTTATGCGTTGCTTTATCCAGAAGGTGCACCGCCGCAGGACGACATGGCCTACAAAGCGTGGCTTCTGCGTTATGACCGGCTGTCTCCGACAGAGCAACTGGCCATCGGACGCCATATCGACCGAGGAATGGTCTCGCGTCCAACATTTTCCTTGATGCTGCAGGTCAGCAATCACCGACTGGACCTTCTGGAGGAGACAGTCGCTTCCCTGGAAGCGCAAATCTATACCGACTGGACGCTGATCGTGGTTTATCCCGATAACCTGCGGCCAGGTATTCGTACGCACCTTAAAGAGATTATACGACGCGTGCCCGGCTTGGTCGACGTGGAAGTTTCGTCCCATCAAGGCGTTGAAGGACGCTGGCGGAGCGCACTGGCGGCAGCGGCGGGTAGTTTTTGTGCCTTTCTGGAGCCCGGGGATCAACTTTCCCGAACGGCGCTTTACGAATTTGCAGTCGCTATCGTCAGCCGGCCTGACCTGGTGCTTCTGTATTGTGACGAGGATCGTCTGGGCAGTGACGGGCAGCGCTGTCACCCTTCTTTCAAGACGGGGTGGAGCCGGGATCTCGCTTATGCGGGAGATGTGATCGGGCAGCTTGCGGTGTTTAGCCGGGCGCGAATCATGGCGGTCGGGGGAATCCGTGACGAAGGGGGCAGCTTTACACGGTATGACTTGCTGCTGCGCGTGACAGAGGATGTTCCGGCGGCCTGTATCCATCATCTGCCCCGACTTCTGTTCCATCGTGGGCGGGCGCCGGGTCTGCCACTGATGTTCCCGCTGGTGCGGGCTACGCAGCAGCATCCTGAAATGCGAGACGTGGTCCTCCGGCATTTTCGGGAACGCCATCCGGATCTTGACCTTGAGGACGTCTATATCGGCGGGAATGTCTGGCCAAGAATCGTCTATCCGACAAACGGTACGCCATTGGTTTCGATCATTATCCCGACCCGGGACAAATTCCGGCTGCTCGAGCGTTGCGTTTCCAGTCTTCTGACTCTGACCAACTATCCGAATTTCGAAATTCTGATCGCCGATAATGGCAGCACGACCCCGGAGATGCTTGATCTTCTGCGGCGTCTGGGACGTGATCCGCGTCTGACGGTGCAGCGTCTTGCCGCGCCCTTCAACTGGTCTGCCCTCAACAACAGGATGGCCCGTCAGGCGAAGGGAGACATGCTGCTCTTCCTCAATGACGATACGGAAATTCTTGAGGAAGGATGGCTGACGGAAATGGTGTCACTGGCGCAGCAGCCTGGTGTCGGCGTGGTAGGCGCGCGGCTGTCCTATCCGGACGGGACGTTGCAGCACGGCGGCATGGTCATGACTGAGCACGGGCCGAAACATATCCTGCGCAGCGCGACGGAGGATGATCCAGGTTATCTGGGTCAACTTGTCCTGACGCGGGATCTGATGGCCGTAACGGGCGCCTGCATGCTTGTGCCTCGTCCGGTTTTCGAGCGAATGGGCGGCTTTGACGAGACCTTCCCCCTGACCTGCAATGATGTGGATTTCTGTCTGCGGGTGAGGAAAGAGGAGTTACGGGTTGTCTGGACGCCCCATGCTACACTGATGCATGAAGATGGTGGAACGCGCGGACGGGACGGGACGGCGCGGAACCTGTTCAACGCCTGTGTGGACGTCGGGCGTCTGCTGGAGCGGTGGGAGAAGGTCATGCTCAACGATCCTTTTCTCAATGCCAATCTTGAGGCCACGGATTACGCGTTGCGGCTGGCGACGCCTCCCCGTGCGCCTAAGCCATGGCGTCGGCGAAAGGGCCACCATCGCGAAGCCGCCCGTGTTGCGCTGTCCTGACCGGCTGTTCCGTTTTTCCTTCCGGCCTTCCGTTCTGATCTGAAGAGACAAAGATGTTCTGTTCTGCTCCACTTTTTCGTTCTGTCGCGACGTATTCTGTCTCGTGAGTGAGGTGACTGTGCGTCAGTGCGCCATTTTGGTGGGGGGGCTGGGAACACGTCTGGGCGCGCTTACCCGGACGTTGCCCAAGCCCCTCATGCGCTGTGGCGACCGACCTTTCCTCGCGTGGCTGATGCGGGAGATGCAGCGTTTTGGCGTTGAGGACTTCGTTCTGTTGGCAGGACATCTCTCGACGGAGATCGAGCGGGCCGTAGACCAGATCCGGGCTTTCCTGCCGAAGCCAGCGAAGATCACAATCAGCGTGGAGCCGTTCCGGGCCGGTACGGGAGGGGCGCTGTATCATGCCCGCGCGCATCTTCAGGATCGTTTTCTGCTCTGCAACGGGGATTCCTTGTTTTCCTGCAACCTATCACGGTTTCTGTCGCGTGAGCCTCAAGGAAACTGGATGCTGCTGCGTGCGGTTGAGGATCTGGACCGGTACGGGGAGGTTCGCCTGGCGCAGGACGGCGAACATGTGGCGTCTTTTCATCCCAAGGCCGAGCAGCCGGGGCGGGCGGGCCTGATCAACAGCGGGATTTATCTGTTCGATCACACTGTCTTCGGTCATTTGACGCCGGACTGTTCGCTGGAGCAGGACGTGTTGCCGGCACTGGCGGCGCAGGGGGCTCTGCGTGGCATGGAACTGACCGGATATTTCCGGGATATCGGCCTGCCAGGCGATCTTGAGGCGGCAGGACGGGAGTTGCCCGAGGTCCTGCGGCGTCCGGCCGTGTTTCTGGACCGGGATGGTGTCATCAACAAGGATCATGGCTGGGTCGGCACGCGGGAGCGTTTCGAGTGGGAGCCGGGTGCTCTGGACACCATCGCGCGGATGACGGAGAGCGGACATCATGTCTTCATCGTCACCAACCAGTCAGGTGTGGCTCGCGGACTATATTCCGAAGAGGATCTTCACGCCCTGATGAACTGGGTGATCGGGGTGGTGCGTGCGCATGGCGGCACAATCGACGACTGGCGGTACTGCCCGATCCATCCCGAGGCCGTGGTGGAGCGGTACCGGGGGAATAGTCCTGACCGCAAGCCTGAACCGGGCATGATCCTTGACCTGCTGCGGCGATGGGAGCTGGACCCGGAATGCTGCGTAATATTCGGAGATCAGCTCTCCGACATGCAGGCCGCCAGCGCTGCTGGTATCGAAGGCGTCCGCGTTGGTCCGTCCAGTCTGGCTGATCTGATTTCCGAAAGAGAGGGGTTCCTGTGAACAGCGATCCTTATACACGCTCGTCCCATACTCGTTCGATTGCCGGGACGCAGAACGCTGTTCGCGCACGCGTGCCACTCCGTCTGGGGCTGGCGGGTGGCGGGACGGATCTCAGTCCGTATTGCGACGATTTCGGAGGGGCGGTCCTGAACACGACCATCGACCGCTATGCCTATGCCTTCATCGAGCGGTCAACGGATGGAAACGTTCATTTCGTGGCTCCGGATGTGGGTATGGATGAAGCGTTTGACCCGCAGGATATTAATGAAACTGTTCGGGACCGGGCAAAGCTCAGACTTCATGCTGGGGTTTTGGTCGCAATCAGTCGTCGTTTTTCGGTTCCGGTGGAGCCGTGGCGCATCACGTCTTTCGTGGATGCGCCGCCGGGATCCGGGCTTGGTTCGTCCTCAGCGCTGGTTGTGGCGCTGGTAGAAGCGTTTGTCAGTCTGCTCCAGCTCCCGCTTGGGCCATATGACGTGGCACATCTGGCCTATGAGATCGAACGAATTGATCTGGGGCTTCAGGGCGGCAAGCAGGACCAGTATGCCGGGACGTTCGGCGGGACAAACTTCATCGAGTTCTTGGCCCAGGACCGGGTGGTGGTAAATCCGTTGCGGCTGTCCAGCCGGATCCGCAATGAAATCGAGACGTCCTTGGTCATCGCCTTTACGGGCGTATCGCGGGCGTCGGCGGACATCATTGCCGAGCAGCGCAGTGGCCTGCTGAAGGTGACGGAAGAAACGATGCGCAACATGCACCGCCTCAAACAGGATGCGCATGACATGAAAAATGCCCTCCTTCGCGGAGAAGTGCCCCATATGGCCGAGATCCTGAACCGGTCTTGGGAAGCGAAGAAGAACACGGCGCGCGGCATTTCCAATCCGTTGATCGAGATGCTCTATGGGCAGGCGATGGCGGACGGTGCGATCGGCGGCAAGGTCTCGGGCGCGGGCGGTGGTGGTTTCATGATGTTCATCGTGCCGCCGGATCGCCGTGTGCAGGTGATCCGTGGCCTGAATGGTGCTGGCGCGCAGGCTGGTGGCGTGCATCTCGTGACGGAAGGAGCCGAAACATGGATGAGCTGAGGCCGGTGACCGATGAAAGCCCGTTCACAGACAGTATGAGATGGGACGGCAAGGAACGGCTCGCGGGGGAAGAGTATATTCCCATCACAGAGCCGGCAGTCGAAAAGCATGTGCGTGCGCTTATCGAGAATCAGCTGGAACAGGCCATGGGGCGTGTTTACCACGTGGAGGAACGGAGCCGTCATCTGGAACGTCTGTTCGCACGCGAGCCGGTTTCAGAGCATGAAATTCAGGCGCTGACCCGCAGCAACACGGAACTGCGCAACCAGCTTCAGCAGCTCCAGGCGGAGCATCGGCTGCTACTTCAGTCCACCGCATGGCGGGTGGGACGGCGGCTGCGGGATCTGGCGCAGCGTCATCCGGTCTTTGCCCGCCATGCACGCCGAGCCGCCAAGTTGACATACTGGACCCTCACGCTGCGTCTATGGTCGCGTATCCAGGTTCGGCAGGGTGCAAAAAAAGGCATTGCCCTTCTTGCACAGTCCCCGCTGTTCGATGCCGTATGGTATTGCAAGCGTTATGCGGCAATGTTGCCCCCAGGAACTGATCCGGTCGCACATTACTACTGGACAGGTGCAGCGCAGGGGCTGGATCCGCATCCGCTGTTCAGCAGTAACTGGTATACTGCTGCGCTGCCGGTTGAGGCGGCGATCAATCCGCTTGTTCATTACATTACTCATCAGGGACGCAACCCACCCGATCCGCATCCTCTATTCGATACAGGCTTCTACCTGAAGCAGGTCGGGAAGATAGCGCCTGGACGCACACCGCTGGAAGATTTTCTGGCGCGTCCTTCTGAATCCGACATCAGGCCAAATGCTGTTTTTGACCCGGTGGCCTATGCAGAGGAATATGCTTCCAGCCTGAAAGACGGAACCAATCCTCTGGCGCATTATGCCGCAGAAGGGGAAGCGGGAGGGTTCTGGCCACATCCGCTGTTTGATCCGGTATGGTACACGGCGCGCTATCCGGCAGCCATGGAGTTCGGGGCGCTGGCGCATTACCTGCGGGAAAAGAAATGCGCGAAGGGGGTGGTCTGTTCCGAGCATATGGAGCAGCTGGGGGATAAGACGCTGTCCCTGCCGTTTTCGCTATCGTTTCCGGAGGAAAATGATCCGGAAGTCTCGATCATTATTCCGGTCTATGGCCATTATTACGATACCTGGCGCTGTCTGGCGTCCGTAATGCTGCTGACGCGCAAAGTGACGTATGAGGTCATCATCGCGGATGACCGCCCATCCCGCCCGATTGCGTCCCTTCTGGGCGCGAAAGGTGCGGTGCAGATCATCAATACCGAGAATCTCGGCTTTCTCGGTAATAGCAATTCTGCCGCGAGACGCGCGCGGGGCCGCGAACTGATGTTTCTGAATAATGATACGACTGTAGGGGACAACTGGCTGGCCCCGATGCTGTCGATCATGAAGGCCGACCCCTGTGTGGGGGTGGTAGGCTGCAAGCTTCTGAACGGTGATGGCACAGTGCAGGAGGCAGGGGGAATCATCTACGGAACGGGCTGGGGTGACCCGTTCGGAAAGAATGATCAGGCAGACCGCGGCTGCTATAATTACGTCCGTGAAGTAGATGTAGTGACGGGGGCCTGTTTCCTCGTTCGCCGCCATTTATTCGAAAAAATGGGCGGCTTCGATGGCCGGTATGCCCCGGCGTTCTATGAAGAGTTCGACCTCGCCACCAGCATCCGGGATGCAGGATACCGGGTAGTGTATCAGCCTGCGAGCCGTGTCCGCCATCATGGGAGTGCGTCCTATGGCACGGAGATGCGCGACAAGCAGACGCTGAAGAACCATGCGACCTTCTGCCGCAAGTGGCAGACGCTCCTGGCGACGCAGCCTGCGCCGGATACGTCCAGCTTCCTGAGCCGGGAGCGGCCCTCTCCGCGGGGCATCATCCTCGTCATTGATGACAAGGTGCCGGAATATGACAAGCATGCTGGTGCGGTCACGTTGTTTCAGTACCTGCGCCTCATGCGCGAGCTGGGCCTGCGGGTGATCTATGCGCCGCAGGATGGCAAGCCGCTGGAGCCTTATACGGCTGCTCTCCAGCAGCTTGGCATCGAAGTTCTTCATGCGCCGGACCGGCTGGACCGATGGCTGCGCGCGTATGGCCTTTACGTGGATTTCATCTGGACGGCTCGGCCGGATGTAACGTTCCCGATCTTGGCGCAGCTTCGCCGCCACACCGGCGCGCCGATTCTGTATTACACCCATGACCTGCATTATCTGCGGGAGATGCGCCGTTACGAACTGGAAGGCAGCATCTGGGCGCTTCAGGAATCCCAGCGCCTCAAGCCCATGGAATTGAAAATCTTTGATGTCGTCGATCACGTCTTGACACCGAGCGCGGAAGAAAAGCGCGATATCCTCCTGGAGGTGCCTCACGCAAATGTCACAGTTGTACCGCCTTATCTGTTTGGCGATACGGACCTGACAGACGCGCCGGCCGATTTCGCATGCCGCAGGGACCTGATCTTCGTGGGAGGGTTCGACCACACACCCAATGTGGACGCTGCGGTCTGGCTGGGTCAGGAGATTATGCCGCTGGTCTGGGAAAAGCATCCGGACAGCACACTGTGGATCGTGGGGAACGTGCCGCCGCCGAATGTGCAGGCGCTGGCGTCGGAGCGGGTAAAGGTGACGGGATTTGTGCCGGAACTGGAGCCATATTTCGAAAAGGCCCGCGTTTCGGTCAATCCGCTGCGTTACGGGGCAGGCGTCAAGGGCAAGATCGTCACGTCATTGCAGGCAGGTATTCCGGTTGTTACCACTACCTGCGGGAATGAAGGCATCCAGCTTGCAAACGGGGAAGAGGCGCTGATTGCCGATACGTCCGCGGATATTGCGCAGGCGGTCATCTGTCTTCTGGATGACGAGGCGCTGTGCCGGACGCTGATCCGGTCTGGGGCGGAGGTGGTGCGGAAGCGCTTTTCCGCCAGCCGGGCGAGGGAGATCCTTCGGAACGTTCTGGGAGATGCGCTCTGCCCGGTCTGTGGCAGCCGCCCGCGGCAAGGACGTCATGCGGATGGGGACTGGCGCCTGGGGCTGCACTGCACGAATTGCGGGGTGGATAACCGTGGGGCCGGGGTGGCGCAGGTTTTGGTGGCGCCGTGGCACCGGCAGCGGGTCAACACCGTGCGCGAGGCGCTGCCGTATCTGCAGGATCTGCGGATGCATGAATTCGGCAGGGGCGAGGCGTTGCGTGCTACCCTATCGGGGCTGGCAGGATATACCTGTTCTGAAAAGGCTATCAACGAGTTGTTCCATAAGGACGGCCTGATCGATCTGTTCCTTAGTCCTGAAGGGCAGGTACAAGACCTACCGACGTTGCATCGTATTCTGAAGCCTGGCGGTAAATATATTTGTGCGGTCCTGAAGCAGGTGAATGAAACGGCACAGTCCCTAAGGGAAATTGGCTTTCAGGTTACAATCCATAACGTCGATATGTCCGACAGCGGTGAGGCTTCTTTGCAGATCATTGAAGCTCTTCGGGACTGAGGCGTCTTTCTTGAGGAGTTCATAAAAATAGGCCTGGGTAAGACGTTCTGTTCGATACTGAAATGAGAGAGAGCGGCTTGCCGAGGAAGATAAGATCATGTGCGAGAAAATAGACCGGCCAAACAAGGGTTAGCCAATTGTCGGTGGAACGCCCAGAATCGGTTTCTTCGAGGTTTGCGTTATTCACCTCGGCAGTTCTGAGACGAGTTGAAATCGGAAAATGGATCCCAATTTCCGAGTCCGTGCGCAAGCCGCTATCGGAGTGGAGAAAAAGGATTCTAGCGGCAAAAACGGCTAAAAAGCATTCAAGGGCTTAAATCGCAGTTTTGAGTAGTGCTGCCCTAAGGGACGTGTCGTATCACTCGCCAAAGGACAAACATGCCCGCTACCCCCTAAAGTTCATGAAGGCGAAGCAACAGCATGGTGGCACAATTCCATCAATCATTCTCGCCATTCCCGTTGGCGATACATCCCATATATTAATCAAGTGGAAGTTTAGACTGATTAGTTGTTTAGGCCCCGTTGACAAAAGTTTATAGGATCGGCGTGAGATCTGATTCACTTTGTGGCTGGGGAATAATGGGCAGAGAGGACAGGTATGGCCCGAGGCGATCTGACGGATCAGGAATGGGTGGTTATTGGTCCTCTTCTGCCTCCTGAGCGCGAACGTTGGGCACGACCCGCAGGAGATAACCGCCGGTTTCTCAAGGGTATGCTGCATGTCCTGCGCCTCCGTTTGTCCGTGGCGGGATATGTATAAGCCCTACGGCAGGTGAAACTCCGTGCATGTCCGATTTTGTCGTTGGGCCGAACAGGGCCATATGGGACGCTCTGCTACAAACCCGTATGGAAATGAGGGTGACCGATGACTGGCAGTATATAGTCGATAGCACCGTGAGCGGTCCCATTCACAGGCCACAGACGCAAAAGGGGGCTCGTACGGAAGCATTTGGTCGATCACGTGGCGACCTTACGAGAAAAATCCATGCCCGATACGACAATCAGGGGCGTCCTCTTAGCTTTGTAGGCAGGTCTCGGACTTAGAAAGCCATAAAGCCCTGATAGCACTTCGAGCTCCAAACCCAGGACCATGCTCACTAACCGGAGCTATGACAGCGGCAGCTTTTGCCAGGATCTGTTGGTCCACGGGATCCTGCCGGTCATTCCCTCGCGCAAAGGCCGCATCACAACGCGCTATACAGAAAAGAGAAAATATCGGGTGTCGTTGTTGCCGCCGGACATAACGGATTTTCATGGTCTGGTCTTTAGCGAGACTACATGAAATCCCCTAAGCATTTTCTAGAAAATGATGGGAAAGCATAGACTTCCCCATCATCTTTTAAAATCTGTTATCCGACCTTACGGAGATCGAAACTGGAAGAGTGAGCTTCCATTACATAGGGTCCGCTAGACACCACCTGAATGGAGAGAATGCTTGGCTCTCTGACGAACATACCACTACTCTGGAGTGGCAGAACCGCATTGCCATCTGTCCAGCGATATCTTGAGGATTCTACTTCATGCCAGCCTGACAGGTTGGACAAGGAAAGATGCGCCGTCAGTTTTGTTGTCCGGCGAGAGGCAAAAAGCGAAATATCGCCGACAAGAACACCAAGATTACGACGATCGTCCATAAACGGGCCGATCGTATCACTTGGACGATTGGCACGCGACACCAGACGAACTGTCGTAACACTTGCCGGGATCATGAACGTAACCCGCTCATTCGCCTGCCTTAGCGGACGGATAACCTGACCAAAATCTGTGACCAAATGAAGATCAGCGTCTTCAGTGAGGGTTACAGGTGCATTCTGAGAAACCAGCCCTGCTGACTGCGCACGGAGTTCAATATCATGGAAAATGGGCTCTACGAACAAACGACTAACGCACAGTGGGGCAGCCGCGTCTTCGCTCCATGTCTTTTGCCGTCCCGTTAGAGTGGCGAGGCCGCCATCCTGCCGGAATGTACGACGATTGCCTGTATCGAGATAGCTCTCTGTCAGCATTCCGTCTGCCATTATTACAGAATGCTGTTCCGTCTCGATATGATAATAGTCGTAAGAGGTCAGTGACTTGTCATAGAAAATAGAAATTCCGTTGACGAGCATACGTGCGGGGACAAACTTGCCGTTAAAATACAGACAGTGTTCCGCCGTGATCAGCATGTCCTTATACGGAACACCCTCAGCAATCGCATTTTTGAGAATGCGAACAGGGTAGCCTGCTTCATCCGTAGACCGCTGTGAGTTCACTACAGCACGCTTTCTGCCTGCCCAGACAATCTTTTGCATGCTTTCCTGCCCATTCTCATAGACAGAAACGACATCTCCAATTGTCAGATCCTGAATTGCCTTGACGCCAGAAGGTGTAGCGATCATTGAATCTGCCAGGAAGCAGACTTCATAAACAAGATCGCCATCACTGTTTGCGGTGAGCGTATAACCAGCGTCTTTAACGCCAATGATGTTCATCGTGACCGACGAGCCGTCTTTGAGAGTCAGCACGACATGATCGGCATCTGAGTAATTCACAGTCGTGACGTCTGCGGCTTTGACGTCAGCAAGAGTAATACCGTCAGAGGAACCCGCTGCAGTGCCCGAGAAACCACTGATGACCGTGGTGGGGCTGCCAGTCCCGGTGATGACCAGGCCTGTGTTGGTATTACCCTGAAGATCAACTATGCCACCGGCTGTAGACGGAATGGTCGCCGTTGCGCCGTCAGCAAGGGTAATCGTTCCGGATATTATTGCGCCACTGAATCCGCTGATCGTGCCACCACTCGCGACGGATGTATCTCCAATCGTAGCGCCCGAAGATACGTATACCGTAGCGCCGCTGTTCACGGTCGTGTTGGTTGCCTTGCCTCCCGAGGCAATATCGAGCACGCCGCCACTTTGGAGTGTAGTGCTGGTTGCATTTCCCTGAACGCCTATGCCGCCCGCGACGGTAGCGGACACGGAAGAACCTCCAGCATAAACCGCTAGCGTACCGCCAGAAGAAATAGTGACATTGGTGGTCGTAGCACCTTTGTTAATAATTTCCTTGCCGTTGCTAAGAACAGTGGACCCGCTATCTACACCTGTGTTCTTAACATTCAGCACGCCACCGGAGCCGATCGTTGCTGCGTACGAGGAGCCTTTCTCTACTGTGAGATTGGCACCATTACCGGAGACAGTAGTATTATAAACCTGTCCTCCACTGCGTACGTCCTGACCTGCACCGTTTCCGGACACCACGGTGCCGTAAGCAGCGCCACCATAGACCTGCTCAACGGGATATTTTCCCTGGAGTTGTGTATTGCTCGTCACGCCGCCGCTTTCAACGCGCACAATGCTGACGCCGTTTTTGCCATCGTCAACAGCGGAGAGATAGTTGGCGCTTCCGCCAGCCTGAATGTCAATCAGTGCAGCTTTACCCGATGCAACAGTGGTCCGGATAAAACCCCCACTGGTGGCGACCGCCGTTCCGCCAGCGGTGATGCGCGAGGCCGCAATTGTCCCGCCGTCGCCTGCACTGATCGATCCACCATTGGATACTGTGGCCTGCGCCACATTAGCACCCAAGATAGCCCTGATTGCGCCACTGCTCAGAACCGTGGCCGCATACATTGCTGCACTACTGCCCTCAACATCCACTTCTCCGCCAGAAGAAAGGATACTGCCTGTATCGGTGCCGTATACAGTTGCGAAGGTTATATGGTCATCTTGGCCAATGAATGTATTGCTGGTGGAAACACCGCCATTCTCCACCGTGAAATCGGCTTGGGCTTGCACAGTAATCCGGGTCGCGCTGCCACCGGCTTCGACCGTCATCTGGTCATAGCCGGCGCTAAGCGTAATGCCAGAAAGTGTGGTGCCTGAAGAGGCTACATACTGGGTCATACATAATGCCTAAAATTTATTAACAATTATTCACTACAAGGAATAGGTTAAATATCTCAAGTCAAGAATCGGAAATATTTTGAATAAAATTAATAAATAATAGAAATTAAGGAGCGTTTTTATAATATAACAAATATTAACGATCAGAATATGGGGATATTTGCTTGTATATATTGTAGTTTTA
>NZ_JBDOBO010000018.1:0-49792 GCF_047723935.1 Gluconobacter sp. | reverse complement strand
CGCTGCAGACGGGAGAACAGGATGATCTCATCCAGACGGTTCAGGAACTCGGGCCGGAAGTGATTGCGCACCACCTGCATGACCTGCGCCTGCACCAGTTCCGGCGATTCACCATCTTCCTGATTGGCTAGCACATCTGAACCAAGGTTACTCGTCAGAACGATGATCGTATTGCGGAAGTCCACAACACGTCCCTGCCCATCCGTCAGACGGCCATCATCGAGCACCTGAAGAAGGATGTTGAAGATGTCCTCATGGGCCTTCTCCACCTCATCAAACAGGATGACCTGATAAGGACGACGACGCACAGCTTCTGTCAGCACACCACCTTCGTCGTACCCGACATATCCCGGAGGTGCACCAATCAGGCGCGACACTGCATGCTTCTCCATGAATTCACTCATGTCGATCCGCAGCAGAGCCTTCTCGTCATCGAACAGGAACTGCGCCAGAGCCTTCGTCAGCTCGGTCTTGCCCACACCCGTCGGACCAAGGAACAGGAACGACCCAATCGGACGGTTCGGATCCTGAAGTCCTGCGCGGGCACGACGAACGGCATTAGAGACAGCCACAAGTGCCTGCTCCTGCCCGACCACACGCTCACGCAGCGTATCTTCCATCCGCATGAGCTTGGCACGCTCGCCTTCGAGCATCCGATCTACCGGAATACCCGTCCAGCGGGAGACAACCGATGCAATACCCTGATCCGTGACGCTATCTGCGAACAAGCCAGATTTGGATGCTGCGTCTTCCTCTTCCTGCGCTTTGGCAATCTGAGCTTCCAAGTTTGGAATCAGGCCGTACATCAGTTCGGAAGCCTTCGCGAGATTCCCCTGACGCTGCGCCACATCCACATCGGAGCGTGCTGTATCCAACTGCTCCTTCAGCTTCTGAATGGCGTTCACGCGATCTTTTTCGGCATGCCACTCGGCACCCATCGCATCGGACTGCTCTTCCAGATCTGCCAGTTCGGCCTCAAGAGCCTGCAGACGATCCTTGGACGCCGTGTCGTCTTCCTTACGGATGGCTTCACGCTCAATCTTCAGCTGAATGATGCGGCGATCGAGTTCGTCCAGAGCTTCCGGCTTGCTGTCAATCTGCATCCGCAGACGGCTGGCAGCCTCGTCAATCAGATCAATGGCCTTATCCGGCAGGAAGCGATCCGTAATGTAACGGTTGGAAAGCGTTGCAGCGGAGACGATGGCGTTATCCGTGATGCGCACACCATGGTGAAGTTCATACTTCTCCTTGATGCCACGCAGAATAGAGATCGTATCCGCAACAGATGGCTCACCGACGAAAACCGGCTGGAAACGACGGGCAAGCGCGGCGTCTTTCTCGATGTACTTGCGGTACTCATCGAGCGTCGTCGCACCAATACAGTGCAGCGTCCCGCGAGCAAGTTCCGGTTTGATAAGATTGGACGCATCCATCGCACCATCGGAACGGCCAGCGCCCACCAGCGTGTGCATCTCGTCAATGAAGAGAATAACCTCGCCTTCGGCCGTCTCAACTTCTTTGAGAACTGCCTTCAGACGCTCTTCAAACTCACCACGGAACTTCGCACCTGCAATCAGGGCGCCCATGTCGAGCGACATCAGTCTCTTGTTTCGGAGCGCTTCTGGCACATCGCCATTAACGATACGCAGCGCCAGACCCTCAACGATTGCGGTCTTACCAACGCCTGGCTCACCAATCAGAACCGGATTGTTTTTGCTGCGGCGGGCCAGAACCTGAATGGTGCGCCGGATTTCTTCATCACGGCCAATCACCGGGTCGAGCTTGCCAGCCTGGGCGATCGCCGTAACGTCACGCGCATACTTCTTCAGCGCATCAAACGTATTCTCGGCAGATGCGCTGGTCACTGTCCGCCCCTTGCGGATCTGTGCAACAGCACGTTCCAGCGCAGAGGCATCGGCCTTTCCTTCAACCAGTGCTTTACCTGCGGCTGATCCGCTCGCAGCAATGGCCACGAGCAGGCGGTCCTGCGCAACATGGCTGTCACCTGCGGCTTTTGCAGCGGCTTCAGCGGAGTCCAGCAGTCTGACGAAATCAGGCGTGGCTTGCGGCTGACCTGCACCGCCGCCCTGAACCTTCGGGAGCTTGGCAAGTGCTGCGTCATTGGCAGTCTGAACAACTTTTGGATCACCACCCGCAGCCCGAATAAGGCCGGATGCGGCGCCCTGATCATCATCCAGCAGGGCCTTGAGCAGATGTTCCGGCGTCAACTGCTGATGGTAGTCTCGAAGGGCAATAGTCTGTGCGGCCTGAAGGAAACCCTGGCTCCGCTCAGTGAATTTCTGAATATCCATTCTAATATGTCCTCTCATGCCCCGTATCGGCGGCATATGGTGTCTCGGTCGCCCCCGAAGGCGACGACCGGTGATGAATATTTAGGCACTCATTTTTTTGTTTCAAGGGCATCCCGATGACGTTTCGCTGGCCCGTGCAAGACCATGTCGGCCTCTGACAACCTGCCAAACGCATTCCGCTGCTGATGCCAGTACGGATAAATCAGATCCGGCGCACTGACATCGTCAAGCCGTGCGACTTGTGCCTTCGTCAGACGTAGCGATGCCGCAGCAAGATTATCCAGCAACTGGGCTTCCTTACGGGCTCCAATCACTACGGAAGTCACACCCGGTTTGTGCAGCAACCACGCCAGCGCAACGCGTGCAGGCGAGACATCGTGTTCCTCTGCGATCTCCACCAGCACCTCAACCGTATCGTAGAGTTTTTCGATATTGCGGACTTCCGGTTCTGGCCAACCCGAAATACGGCGGCTATCCGCAGGCGCCGTCTTCCCGCGACGATATTTGCCCGTCAGCAGCCCACAGGCCAGCGGGCTCCAGATCTGAACGCCCAGTCCTTGATCCACAGCGAGTGGCAGAAGCTCATATTCCGCATCCCGTGCTTCCAGAGAATAATAGATCTGTTCGGAGACCGGCGTGATGAGACGGTCCCGCTCTGCGGCAGACAGAAGCTTCATGGCCTGCCAGCCCGCAAAATTGGAAAGTCCCGCATAGCGGATCTTCCCCTGATCCCGAAGCGTCTGAAGTGCCTCCAGCGTCTCTTCAACCGGCGTCAGACCATCCCATTCATGCAGATAATAGAGATCGATATGGTCTCGTCCTAAACGGCGCAGGCTATCATCACAGGCATTCAGAATATGATGCCGCGACAGGCCCTCTTCGTTCGGCCCTTTGCCCGTCGGAAACCGGACTTTGCTGGTCACAAGCAGTTCCCGGCTTCTGCCTTTCAGAACACGGCCAAGGATCTCTTCGGCTTCTCCGCCCGAATAAGCATCGGCTGTATCAAACATGTTGACGCCATGCTCGACACAGAGATCCACCATTCGTGTGGCCTCTGAGACGTCAACATTGCCGGTGGAAGCGAAATCGCCCTGCCCTCCGAACGTCACAGAGCCAAAATTGAGTGCGGAAATTTTCAGGCCGGAGCGACCTAGCTGACGATACTGCATATCCATCAGGTTCCTCTTCTGAGACAGACCATGACACACAACACCTCAACGGTGGATCAGTCCCGGTAAAATCGGCCCTGCTCTCATCATCGTGAGCAAGGCGACTTCTCATGCTCGTGCACTCTGTTCAGGAACGACAGGTCAGTCCATGATTGATGTCAAAACCTTTCCTGTCCCGGAGCCGCCATGCCGTCATTCCGTCTCCGCAGAGCCCTGCTGTCCTGCGCGTTCCTGTCTTCCCTGCTTCCCGCCTTACCGGCCATGGCCTCCGAACCTGCATCATGCATGCTCGATCTTGCCAAAACACGGAATGGAACACTGGGTCTGCCCACACGATCAGAAGTGACACCGGACGGACATTCGGTTCTCTTCCTGCGTTCTGGCCCGTTCGACACACGCCTGCATCTGTTTCGCTACGATCTGCCTGACCATTCGCTGCACGAACTTGCCGCCCCGGAAGCGGGTCCAGAACACTTGTCCGTTGAAGAGAAAGCCCGGCGAGAGCGCGCCCGTCAGTCCATGTCTGGCATCACCGACTATCAGATGAGCGAAGATGGCGGCACGATCCTGGCATCTCAGGGTGGACGCCTCATCCGCATTGCTGCCGATGACGGCCGGGTATCTTCCGTTGATGGCAACTGGATCGCCCCCCGTCTTTCTCCGGACGGGCAGACCATTGCCGCAGTGCGGGACAATGACCTCTACGCGGTCAATCTGGTGACAGGCGCCGAAACACGCCTGACCACTACAGGCACAGAAACGCTGACCAATGGGTTGGCCGAATTTGCCGCAGCAGAAGAACTGGAACGCCCGGATGGCGCCTGGTGGTCTCCGGACAGTCAGACCGTGCTGTTCGAAGAAGCTGATTCAGGCAACGTCGAAAAACATTACATCACCAATCCAGAGACGCCGCAGGCGGCTCCGGTCGAGTTCCGTTATCCTCGCGCCGGCACGCCCAATGCACGAACACGTTTTGGTCTCACCAGCATCAAAGGCGGAGACGTTCGCTGGATTGGCTGGGATCATGAAGCATGGCCCTACATGGCGCGTGCGGTCTGGCGGAAGAACGGTGGCCTGTTCCTTGTTCTGCTCAACCGGGAACAGACGCAGGAACAGGTTCTGTCCGTTGATCCAGCCACAGGCAAAACGACGCTCCTCCTCGCAGAAAGCGACAAGGCCTGGCTCAATCTTGATCCGCGAGACGCCGGTGGCAGCCATGCCTTACCCGTCGTACTGAATGGCCAACAGGGTTTCCTTTGGGCCTCGGAGCGCGGAAAGACGTGGCAGCTTGAACATCACGCTGCAGATGGGTCCCTGAAGCGGGTTTTGACGCCCGATACCCTGCCTTACGTCGCGTTCAATGATTACGACGCAGACAGCAACAGCGTTGTCGTGACGGTACGCCCGAACCGGATTGATAACGAGGTCGTCCGGATTTCACTCGCGGACGGCAAGATCACTCCGGTCATCACAGAGCCGGGCATCCACAATGTCCATTTCACCAATGGCACCCATCGCCTGCTGGTCGATGCGTTTGCCGCCGCTGACGGAAGTCGGCGCACTCTTCTGCGAGACGCAAAAGGAAAAATCCTGGCCAGCCTCCCGGGTATTGCGCAGCCCCCTCACCTTCCCGTCCACGTCCAGTTCACCACGGCCGGGGAACGACAACTCGATGCCGCGATCATCCGGCCAGAGCATTTCCAGAAGGGCCATCACTATCCGGTCGTGTTGTCCGTCTATGGCGGCCCCGGCGTAAAGCTGGTGCACGATACACCGTCGAGCTTTCTGGAAGACCAGTGCCTCGCCAATCAGGGCTATGTCGTTGTCACGCTGGATGGACGCGGCACTCTGGGCCGGGATCATGACTTTGAACGTGCCATCAAAGGCAACCTGATCGATGCTCCCCTTCAGGACCAAATCGATGGCTTGCAAGGGCTAGGCAAAACCTACCCTGAACTCGATCTTTCACGGGTGGGTGTTTATGGCTGGTCTTTCGGGGGCTACTTCACGGCAATGGCCACCATCCGCCGTCCGGACGTCTTCAAAGTTGGCGTTGCAGGTGCACCCCCTGTCGATTTCGCCGATTACGACACCGCCTATACCGAACGCTATCTGAACACCCCGCAGAACGACCCGGAAGGATATCGCAAAAGCAACGTCCTAACCTATGCGGACGGCCTGAAACGCCCCCTTCTGGTCATGCATGGCCTGACAGACGACAACGTGTACTTTGAAAATACCATGAAGCTGACACAGGCCCTTCTGAAAGCCGGGAAACCTTACGATCTCCTTCTGCTTCCCGGAACGCATATGCTGCCTGATCCGCTCTTACGCGCGCGCGTAAGCCAGCGTCGTGCAGAGTTCCTGGGTGACGCTTTAAAGCCCTAAGGTTGATCTGCCTGGGCAGCATGATCCGAATGATTCGGAGAGGCGGCCCAGGCTTTCAACGCGGCCCGATATTCCCGCGATGCTTTGAGCCTTGGCAAATAGGTAATAGCCCGGCGGCTGGATGCCGGAAATGTCTGCCCATCAAACAGTCCCCGCGCTCCACAGTGCCCGGCCCGGCAAGCACCGTCAGCGTCCTGCAAAACAATATCTTTCCCAGCCCGGCGAACCGTCAGGCGACAGGGCTTCTCGCCTGCCATGAAGGGTGGCTCCTGATATACTAGAGCCTCTCCCTCCATGCGGCCGACGCCTGACAGGGAACACATGTGCCCATTGAAGAACTGTGTTTCTATTCGCAGATAGGTCGCCTCGGCGTCGACGGGCACAACCTCCAGAACATTGTCGCTCCAATAGGTATCACCTGAAACATCACCGTTTTTGAAATGCGTACTGTACCGCCCTGAGAGCTGATTTTGTTCAGAAACGGGCCGCCCCATCGCGGCATGAGCCATCGTCGCTCCCGCCAGAACCACGCCCACACAGACAGCAACACTACGCATCTACAAAGTTTTCCTCTTAGTGAGACAGCTCCGGAATCAAAACCAGAAGCGCATCCATTGCGGGACCAACGGCGGAAACCGGCGTCCGTTCATTCAGTCCATGCATGAAGGAGTCTGAATTCTTGATGAAGATCGGGCTGATGCCATAGCTGGGAACACCATGAGAGCGGAACCACATGCTGTCGCTCGCTCCGGATGACATGGCTGCAAAGACCGGCACGCCCGGATAAGCCGCGTGAATGGCGGCATCAATCGCATGCACCACATCAGGCCGCATGGGAGATGCAGCAGTTTCAACAGACCCTTCTGTCGCGTCTTCAATCTTCATACCCGGGTCCTGCGCCGCGTCTCGCAGCTCAGCCATGATCGAAGCCCGGGAGTGCCCCGGAAAGATGCGACAATTGATATTAGCCGTCGCCCGCTGTGGAAGCGCATTAAGCGCATGACCACCTTCAATCATCGTGACCACACAGGTTGTGCCAATCCGCCCCACAAAGGACGGGTCAGCCGATAGCGTGGCAATGGCCTTTTCATTGGCTGGATTGGCTGCGAACGCTTTCATGGCAGCCGCAATATCAGGCTTTTGCCAGCGGGCCGCGTTGACAAAGAAACTACGGCTCAGGTCATTCACTTCCGGTTTGAAGCGATGTTGCTGGATCCGCAGAAGATCCGCACTCAGCTCATCAATGGCATTGACGGATCTCGGCTCCGAAGAGTGACCACCGGGGTTCGTCACGGTCAGACGGAAATCAGCGTAGGTTTTTTCCGCACCTTCCCATGTGAAATAATCTGGCTTCCCCGTCTTTTCATCCAACGTGCCATTAGCCCCGTCCATGTTCAGAACAAGTTCGGCATTGGACAACTTGTCAGCGATGATGGCGCCAGTTGCCATCGTCGTCTCTTCATCTCCCGAGAACTCGATGATGATATCCCGGCGGGGCACATATCCTTCTTTTTTCAGCTCCAGCAGAGCAGAAATAGCCAGTGTGTCATCCAGCTTCATGTCCGTTGAGCCACGGCCTAGAAGATAGCCATTTTCAATCTGTGGTTTGAAAGGATCATGCGTCCAGTCAGACGCCTTGGCTTCAACCACATCCATATGGCCGGAAATCACCAGCGGTTTGAGAGACGAATCACGGCCAGGCCAACGGGCAATCAGATACGCTGTATCCTTGTAGGGCGTGATCGTCACATCCGCAGGCGCAAAACCTCCCTTAACCAGAGCCTCCCGGAAAAGGGCTGCGACCTGTGGTGTCTGGTTGGCAGGCCCCGCGACCGATCGCAGAGCGATGGCCTGTTCAGCAAGGTTCAGGGCCTGCGTTGCGGCGTCATGATGCTGGGGAGCTGCAGCAAGCACGCTCCCGCTCATCAGGGCCAGTAACAATCCTGCGCCAATCATATTCCGCATCGTCTTCTCCTGCATCAGATGCGAAATCGTAACCATACGGACAGTGGATGCCTAGCCGGGGCGTTGCAGGACATTTCCATCCATCCGGCGAGACGGTTTCAAGATGTCCTGCAATTACCTTCCCTCAGGCCGCGAACCCATCCAGCAGGCTCACACCGGATTTTTCAGACATGGCCTGACGGTAAGCCTCAACCCCGAGCGGGTAACGCAGTCCTTTGATGAGTGACATGCTGTGAAGCTGGGCAAACAGATGAATATCATCTGTGGAAAGCGTGCCATTCACGGCTTCAGGAGACTGGATCAGGGGTTCGAGCTCTCCCAGCAATGCGTTCAGCTCTGCAATTTCCTTTGAGCCATCTGCCAGAATTTCCCAGAACGGGCCGGTAGATTCTTCCTTGCGGCGAATGAAGGCCGCCCGGGAAGACGTCGTCGCGAATTCAGGCAAGGGTGCGCAAACTGCGCGCGGCAGGAAGAGCCGATACGTGGCCTTGCTACTGGCACGCAGCCAGTCTGCAATGTCCTTGCGAACCGGCCCGTTCAGAACCGGCGCGCCCACTCCATCAATATGGGAGACGATATCCATGCTCTCCGGCATGTATCGACCATTCTCCTCCAGAATCGGGACAACCTTTCTCCCAACCATACTGATCGGGCCAGCTTCGTCGTCATTCAGGAAAATACGCTTCTCGAACGGGATGTTTTTCAGGCCAAAAATCATCATGGCCTTCACGCAGAACGGGCAGTGCTCATAAACGTGAAGGATACGGGTTGTCTGATTCATGATCTGAAAATCCTCATGTCTGTCAAAAGTCGTTGCTCCGAATAAATCGGTCAGGCTTCACCCATAGCGGAGGAGAGCAGCAGCGGATCAATATTGATGGCCGCCAGTGCCTTCCCCCATTTTTTCGAATGATCCATGCCAAAGACAATCTCATCACTGGCCGGCGCAACCAGCCATGAACTATCCCGCAGAATCTCTTCTTCAAGCTGACCAGGGGCCCAAGACGCATGGCCAATAGCCATCAATGCCCGCTTGGGCCCCTGCCCCGCAGCAAGTTCCCGCAGCACATCCAGACTGGCCGTCAACGTCGCCTGATCATTGACGCCCAGGCTGCCCTCTCCATTCCAGTCTGTCGAATGCAGAACAAACCCATGTGAATGATCGACGGGGCCACCCATACAGACGGCAATCCGGCGTTCCGGAGGGTTCGGCTCGATTCCGAGCTGCGCAAATAGATCATCCAAACCCGGCTGGGCCAGACGACGGTTGATAATCAGCCCCATTGCCCCGTCTTCGGGGGAGTGAGCACAGAGATAGATCACGCTCTGGGCGAAGACTGTCTCCGCCAGTTGCGGCGCCGCAACCAGGAGCATGCCTGTCAGGTTGTCATTCTGTCCGGCGAGTGTTTTCTTCATTCTCTACAAATGGGTGCATCTCGTGCCTCTTTGCAAGCGTTCCCATGTCGAGAGTTTTATGGAGGTCTTCATGTCCCTTACCGTTCTCGTGACCGGTGCCACTGCCGGCTTCGGACACGCCATCGCCACGCGCCTCGTGCAGGATGGTCACCGCGTCATCGCGACAGGAAGACGGGCAGAACGTCTTGAAGCCCTGAAAGTCGAACTCGGGGAAAATCTTCTCCCCTTCCCTCTGGACATGACGGACCGCGACGCACTCCGCGCACTGCCGGGCAGCCTGCCGGAAAACTGGCGAACCGTGGACGTTCTGGTCAACAACGCCGGCCTTGCACTCGGTATGGAGCCAGCACAGGAAGCCAAGATCGATAACTGGGAAACGATGATCGCCACCAACGTCTCCGGTCTGGTGGAAATGACCCACGCCCTGTTGCCCGGAATGGTTGAGCGCAACTCCGGATATGTCATCATGCTCGGCAGCACGGCGGGCCTCTACCCCTACACTGGCGGCAACGTTTATGGCGCCACCAAAGCATTCGTAAGGCAGTTCAGCCAGAATCTGCGGACGGATCTTCTGGGCAAGCGCATCCGTGTCACAGATATTGAACCCGGCCTTTGCGGCGGAAGCGAATTCAGCTCCGTTCGCCTCAAGGACGATGGCAAGGCCGCAGCAGTTTACAAGGACACCACACCCCTCACGCCCCACGACATCGCAGAAACAGTATCATGGCTCGTGGGGCTGCCGTGGCACATGAACGTCAACACAATGGAGATCATGCCTGTCTGTCAGGCTTCTGGTGGGCTGGCGGTGAACCGTCATGTCGGCTGAAAGCGGTATTCCCTCGCGCCTGACAATTACGGACGGCACCAAGTTCAAGCTGGCTGACTTCAGAACCGATGACCGGATTGGGCACGACAAGAAAAGTGCCCATACCCGCATCCGGGACTGCGTGGACCGGATGGCTATCCTGCAAGGACGTCTGGCCGCGCACGGAGAACACGGAATTCTGGTCGTGCTGCAAGGCATGGATACGGCAGGAAAGGATGGCGCTATCCGCCACGCCTTTTCCGGCCTGAACCCACAGGGCTTTCACGTCACATCCTTCAAAACCCCAGCCGGAGCAGCAGAAAAGCGTGATGACCTGTGGCGTGTGCATCTGATGGCGCCGGCCCGAGGCGAAATCGCAGTTTTCAATCGCAGCCACTATGAAGATGTTCTGATTGCCCGCGTCCATCCGGATATCGTCAAAGCACGCGGGCTTAACCCCGATGAGCCCGGCTTCTGGGACCGGAGACTGGCAGACATCCGGCACTTCGAAAGCTACCTGACGCATCAGAACGTCGTTATTCTGAAGCTCTTCCTGCATATCTCTGCGGACGAGCAGAAGAAACGTATTCTCAAACGCCTGACCCAGCCCGAAAGGCGCTGGAAGTTTTCACCTTCCGATCTGGCAGAACGTGGGAAGTGGCCTGATTACACCAAGGCCTATGAGGCAGCGATACAGGCAACATCCACTCCGGAAGCCCCCTGGCACATCATTCCCGCTGACCACAAATGGGCAGCCCGGCTGATGGTCGCGGAAGCGCTGTTGGAAACCATGGAAAAGCTTCATCTCAAAGTACCTGAAGAGAAGCTCTCCGATACGTTAAGGGCTGCACGTGATGCCCTGCTCGCAGAAGGGTCCTCCAAGACCTGAAAAGAAAAAACCCCCGCCGGATCGCTCCGGCGGGGGTTTTTCAGTTCTGATGTTCGATCAGCGATCAGGAACGACGCTTACGGCTCGCGCCTTCACCAGCAGAGCCGCCAGCGCTTGGCTTGGGACGACCGAAGCCGGAACCGCCACGGCCCTTGTAACCGCCGCCAGCACCGCCACCGCGCGGACCGCCCTTGAAGCCGCCACCAGCGCCACCGCCGGACCGACCGAAGCGCTTGCCTTCGCCCGGGTTACGACCACGGGAACCATAGCTGCTGCCACCGGCAGGCTCAGCAGACGGCTCGATCGTCACTTCATCAGGCTCAGCCCCGGCAACACAGGACTTGAAGCGCTCGACGCTCTCATCCGTGATCTGGAAGTAGGTCTGATCCTGCTCGATACGGATGCTGCCGATGTCACGCTTCTGAACGTTACCAAGGCGGCAGATCAGCGGGATCAGCCACTTCGGATCAGCGCGCTCTGTACGACCGACGCTCATCTTGAACCATTCGCCCGACACGATGCGCTCTTCACGCGGTGCGCGTTCCGGACGATCGCCTCGGCTCTGAGGAGCCTCAACGGACATCGCACGGATCTGCTCAACGTTCGGCAGGCGGGCACGGTACATCTGCACCAGCGCTGCTGCGAGCTTCTTTGCGTCGTAGGTTTCAGCCAGCTTCAGAACCAGCTCATCCGTCGTGTCTTCAGAAGCGTTGGCAAGGATCGGATCGTCCAGCAGACGCTTCGTGTCCTGGGCGGCAATCGCATCCGCCGTCGGAACAGCTTCCCACTCGGCATTTACACGTGCCATGGCCAGCAGACGCTCAGCGCGACGACGCTGGTTCATCGGCACCATCAGCACACTGGTGCCCTTACGGCCCGCACGACCGGTACGGCCAGAACGGTGCAGCAGGGTTTCAGAAGCCGTCGGGATGCTGGCGTGAATCACGAGGTTCAGCGCTGGCACGTCAATGCCACGAGCAGCAACGTCAGTCGCAACACAGACACGGGCTTGACCGGAGCGCAGGCTCTCGATCGCACGGCTACGCTCGTTCTGACCCATCTCGCCGGAAATCGCGACAGAAGCGAACCCACGCTCCAGAAGAGCAGCCTGCACCTGACCAACCATCATACGGGTGTTGCAGAACACCATGGCCGTCGGGCTTTCGTAGAAACGCAGAACGTTCACGAGGGAACGCTCGATTTCCTGCGGAGCCGTTACGACGCAGCGATAGGTGATATCCGAATGCTGCTTCGCACCCGTTACCGTATCGATGCGCTTGGCATCTTTCTGGAAACGCTTGGCCAGAGACGCAATTTCGCGGGCAATCGTGGCGGAGAACAGAAGCGTGCGGCGCTCGGCCGGAGACGCATCCAAAAGCTGTTCCAGCTCGTCACGGAAACCCATGTCCAGCATTTCGTCGGCTTCGTCGAGAATGACGCAGCGCAGACCGGACAGGTCAAGGGAACCACGGGACTGATGATCACAAAGGCGGCCTGGCGTTCCCACAACGATGTGGGCGCCACGGCTGAGGTCGCGGGCTTCACGGCGGGCATCCGTGCCACCAATGCAGCTCGCGATACGAGCGCCGGTCTCGGCATAGAGCCACTCAAGTTCGGACTGGACCTGAAGGGCCAGTTCACGCGTCGGGGCAATAACCAGAGCCAGCGGCTGTGGCGACGGCGGGAGGCGATCAGCCTCACCAAGCAGCGTCGGCGCAATAGCCAGACCAAAAGCTACGGTCTTGCCTGAACCCGTCTGGGCGGAAACCAGAAGATCACGATCCTCCAGCCCTGGCTGCAGAACTGCTTCCTGAACGGGAGTGGGCTGTTCGTAGCCGCGCGCCGTTAGGGCGCGCAGAAGGGCAGGATGAGTATCGGGGAAAGGCATATTTAATGAACACTCGGCAAACGTCACGCCGACGGCAAAAAGCGGCGGCTGGGATGCCGCTGCATAAAGACTTCCGAGCATAAATGCCAGAAGTAACGCATCCGAACCTGCGAATCAGGCAAAATCAGCCTCTGGGCTTCCGCCCGACAACCGCCCGAACCGTGTCACGCCATGCCGTCAGATCTTCCGGAGGAACGACTTCACCCGTGTCGAGTTCCCCAAAACCAGCCTTCGAAAGAAGAACACTGACAAGACGTGCCCGGTCTTCTGGCTCCAGAGCCTGCCACATTGCAACAGCTTTCTGCTGATGAAACTGATCTGAGAATGTGACAATCAGAGGAGCTCCTTCCTTCAGAACACGAAGGGCTTCCGTCAAGACTTTCAACGGCTGCGTCAGGTATGCCACCCCGTCACACAGCGTTATGGCGTCAATTGTGTCGTCTTCGAACGGCAGGATTGGGTCTGCGTTCAGATCCTGTACGATCCGTGTCGTCAGCACAGGATTGGTGTCCAGCGCAGCCTTGGACGCTCCCAGGCCGATGGCATCCTGAAACCTAGCCTCTTCCGGGTAATGGCTGAGTGATCCCGCCATCAGATCCAGAACCGTGCCCCCAACGGGAAGGGAGGTCTGGTAAAGTGCCGCAACCGCCGTGCGTGCCCCCATGTCCATCAGCGAATCCGGAAGACGCTGCGCATAGAAGATCGTATCCGGTTCATTATTGACGCGCGTAAACGCCGCTGCGTGAAAACCTTCAACCTGTTCCGTGCCGCTCATATCCATCTCCTCCTGACTGACCTGTCGAAATGAGGGTATGTTCCTCGTGCGTCAACCCGCAGGATGCTCTATGGGAGGCACCATCATGACCCTTTCTTTCACCAAGATGCACGGCCTGGGCAATGATTTCATCGTCATTGATGGCCGCGAAACCGACCCCGCCCTTGACGAAGCCACCATCCGGCACCTGTGCGACAGACGCTTCGGCATCGGCTGCGACCAACTCGTCCTGCTCTCTGCCCCAACCTTGGAAGGTGCGGATGTTCTGGTCCGTTTCTTCAATGCCGACGGGTCGGAATCCGGCGCCTGCGGGAATGCATCGCGGTGTGTTGCCAGTCTCGTCGGTAACAATCCCGTTCTCCAGACCCGGGCCGGACTTCTCCTCACGTCACAGGATGGCGATCGCATCACGGTGAATATGGGCGCTCCCCGAACTGGCTGGCAGGACGTGCCGCTGTCCAAGGACTGCGACACACTTCACCTGCCTCTGCATGATGCAGCCGCCTGCTCCATGGGAAATCCTCATGCGACCGTTTTCGGCGACGTATCGCGCGCAGAAGACCTTGGCCCCTCTCTCGAGAAGTCTCCGCTCTTCCCACAGCGCGCCAATATCGGATTTGCGGATCTCATCACTCCCGGTCACATGCGTCTGCGCGTCTGGGAACGCGGTGCGGGTTTGACGCTGGCTTGCGGCTCAGGAGCCTGCGCTGCCGTGGTGAACGCCGTACGCCGGGGCCTTGCAGACCGGACCTGCCTCGTGACCATGGACGGTGGAGACCTAGAAATCACCTGGCAGGAAAACGGAGACGTCCTGATGACCGGACCGGCCACAACCGTTTTCCATGGCAAGCTTCCGTGACATCCCCTTCCGTTCTGACATTCGGCTGCCGTCTCAACGCGCATGAGAGCGACGGCATGGCGCATCACGCCCGCGGGCAGGATGACACCATCATCGTCAATACATGCGCCGTTACGACCACAGCCGAGCGACAGGCGAGGCAGGCCATCCGCCGCGCTCACCGCGAGCGCCCGGATGCAAAAATAGTCGTGACAGGCTGCGCGTCGGAAATTGACGCCAAGCGCTGGATGGAGCTGCCCGGCGTGGTGCGGGTCGTGCCCAATGCTGACAAGCTCAAGCCCACCACATGGGGTGACAGCAAGCCCGGCCTTCCGCCATCACGGCATGCCCGTGCTCTGCTTCAGGTCCAGCAGGGATGCGATCATCGCTGCACGTTCTGCATCATTCCCTATGGCCGGGGAGACTCCCGCTCCACCCCCACAACGGAAGCTCTTTCGAGAGCCCGCGCCCTAACTGAGGCAGGGCATCGTGAAATCGTTCTCACGGGTGTTGATATTGCTTCATGGCAAGGCACAGATGGCGAAGGTCTGGGCCGGATGTGCCGGACGCTCCTGCAGGACGTTCCCGCCATCGAACGTCTGCGCCTGTCGTCCATCGACCCTGTCATTCTTGATCCGGAAACGGGAGATCGGGATCTCTGGTGGCTTCTGGAAAACGAGCCCCGCCTGATGCCACATCTGCATCTGTCTCTTCAGGCTGGTTCCGACCTCATCCTCAAGCGCATGAAACGCCGACACACCACCATGCAGGTTGCGTCCATGCTCCAGCATGCTCGCACACTCCGCCCGAATATTGGTGTTGGTGCAGATCTCATCGCGGGCTTCCCGACAGAAACAGACACGCTTTTCAACGAAACCCTCTCCTTCATCGAAGAGCAGGCCATCCCGTTCCTGCATGTCTTTCCCTACAGCGAACGCCCCGGCACACCCGCCGCCCGAATGCCCGCTGTGCCGAACGGAGAACGTCAGGCCAGAGCAGCCCAGCTCAGAGCTGTCGGTGAGGCGAACCGCGATACGTTTCTTGAAAGGTTCATTGGTCAGACGGTAGACGTCCTGATCGAAACACCGGACCGCGGTCATTCTCCCGAATTTGCGCCTGTGCGCTTGGCAGCCGATGCTTCCCCCCCAACCAGAGGAAGCATCGTCCCGCTTTCGATCTACGGTGTGTCAGAAGGGCATCTTCTAGGACGCAGCCCTGCCTAAAAACCTGCTGTCAGGGCGAAGCGGGCAGAAACGGGCTCCAGCGGATGACCTGTTGCACCGCTCTGCACAGCAGAGGCCGGTGTTAGACGATAGTCATACGCATATTGTGCCGCATAGGCATGCGTATTGAAGACGTTAAAGACATTTGCTTCGAGTTTCAGATTTTTGGTGAAGCAATAGCCAATATTCAAATTGAGTTCCTGATATCCCTTGGACCGCAGGCTGTTATCCTCCACCAGCGGATATCCCCCCAGCCAGCGTACCTGCAAACCGCCATACCAGGGGCCGCGATCTGCAAGGATGCCGAATGACCAGACGAAACTTGGGGCATTCGTCACGTACCGACCATCAATTCCATAGCTGGCCAGATCTGACGCCTGATAACGCGCTTTCGCAAAGGACAGATCCGTATTCAGTTCAAGCCAGGTAACCGGATTATACTGTGCGGAAAACTCAATTCCCTCCCGACGACTGGCAGGGCCAGGAGAGGTAACACCAGCGTCGCCGTCGTAACTCAGCTCAGACGCAAAATCGATGATGAAGGCAGCCGCCTGCACATTCAGATGACGGAGAGGCGTAGTCCGTACACCGATTTCACCGCTGACAGCCGACGTCATAAGAGGAACTTTAACCGATCCTTTGGCAAATTCGTCTGACGCATAAGAACCAGACACTGAGCGGAAATCGTTGGAGTGGAACCCTCTTCCGCCACTCAGATAGAGTTCGGTTTTCTTCCAGGGGCCAAACACCAGACTTCCCTTGGGTTGAAACAGCCACTGATGCTTTCTGGTCAGGCTGCCATCAACAAGATTTTCGTCTGTACCGCCCTGATAGTCTTCACGTAAACCAACAACCATTCGAAGCCAGGGTAACCAGTGCGTCGTGTTCTGGACAAAAAGACCGACAGCTCCAAGATCGATGTTATCCCCGTTACACAGGTCAGGCACCGTGCTCTCCAGACTGGATGGGCACTCCGGCAGCGTGACACGCTGGTGGGTATGGCGCCGATCCACATACAGAAAGTCGTAACGTCCCTGAACGCCAACCTGAGTATCAGTCCGGATACGGCCCACATGGTCCTGTCGGAAATAGACACTGCTTCCGCCAAGCGTAGTTCGTGTCTCGTCCTGCTGCTGCTGATCTCCGTTTACTGGGTCATCCAGATAATGCGTGAAGTTGTTCCAGAGCGTCAGCCGGTCATGAATGGCAAAAGCACTCGTAACCCATTTCCAGTCATCGCCAGCAAGATGATAATGCGCTGACAAACTGTAGCGCTCCGAAAAGCCGCCATCGGTCGGGTCCAGAGAGCCATAGCGGCTGATAAGCCCCTCACTATAGGCCGCCACCGGTTGATCGTTTGTGGCCCTCCATTGACCGCGATAAAACATCCCCGTCAGGTCAAAGCCTTTGGTGGCGGTTCCGTGGGTGTAATGCGTCAATGCACGGATGCTCCGGGCATTGTCCGGATATTTCCAAGGACCGTCTGAATGAGAAATATTGAAGGCATTGACCCAACGATCGCCATTAGAAAATCGGGCCGTACCGCCAATGTAAGCCCGATAATCCCCTAGCGTTCCGGCACTCAGGCTAATCTGACGGGCGATGTGATCTGCCAGCTTCATGTGATCAGACCCGGCCACACCAAAATCCCCGATATCTGCGTGAAATGGCCCTTTGGTATAATCAATGCCTGAGAGTGTTTCGGGTATCAGGAAATTCAGATCCGTGTAGCCCTGACCATGCGCGTTACTGACGCCATTGACCGGCATGTCATCAACAAATGTTGCCAAGTCCGTGCCATGATCCAGATTAAAGCCCCGCAACAGGAATTGATTGGCCTTTCCCTCCCCGGAATGAGACGTCACCACCAGTCCGGGAACAGCCTCCAGAATTTGCCCCACGCGATACGCAGGCCGCTGCTGGATTTCACGTGCGGTTAAAGATCCTTCACTCGCCGTGTCCGCTCGTCCCAGAAGATTACGGCGGGAGGCCATGACACTGATGCGCTCCACCAGATGGTTTTGCGCCGCAGAAGTGGTTTTCTTTTCCAAATGTCCGGATGCTTCGACTTTATCCGTATCAGACGCCCCTTCTGCAGCAACTGCCAGTGTAGGGCCCATGAGCAAGCCGCTTATCACAACGGACACAGAAATAGTCGATCGTCGCCAGTTGCAACGACGCTTTTGAAAAGGAACAGCACTTTGCCTGAGGCGCTCTTCCGGTAACAGTACAGTCATATGAGCCCTGCTCGGTATGACAGGAACAGGGCAGACACGTTCGCAATCCGGCTGTCACAGAGGACTCCGGAACGCCACAAACAGCCGCCCCGGGCACCCCGCCGGTGGTTGAAATTGCATGGCAGGTCTCCTGGCTCACGGGTCTTCGCAGCCACCCTGTCTTCCCAGAGGCATAGGCACTCCAGTGACATCAGTCGGGTGACGGCTCGCCATTTACAGTTGCGGGGGCAGCGCCGGCCTTACACCGGACTTCCCTCTTAGCTTCACGCCACAAAACCGAGGGTGAAGAACCATACCGAAACACAAAAACTGAAACGCTTCCGTACTGTCAATGTCTGAAACACTCCTCCAAAGGCACGTTTGCCCTCAGGAAATCGACGCTACAGACTTGACGTTGGGCCTGACCTGTCCGAACTCCCGTGCATGGCTGGATTTTTCTCACGACTCAAACAGGGTCTTTCACGCTCGAGCTCACGTCTCGGAGCTGTATTCACGCATCGCAAGCTGGACGATGCCGCTCTTGAAGAACTCGAAGACGAACTGATCGCGGCAGACCTGGGTCCTGTCGTAGCAGAGCGCGTTATCGAGAGCTTTCGAAGCTCCCGTTTTGGCAAGGACGTCACAAGTGACGAAATTCGCGATGCCCTGGCCGAAGAGATTGCACGGGTTCTGGAGCCCGTTGCGATCCCGTTTGAGCCTGATCCGAAGAAGAAGCCCCATGTCGTCCTCGTGGTCGGCGTCAACGGTGTAGGCAAGACCACAACCATCGGCAAAATGGCCCGCCATTACAGTGAAGAAGGCAAATCCGTCATGCTCGTGGCGGGAGATACCTTCCGTGCTGCGGCGGTCGAACAGCTTCAGGTGTGGGGGCAACGCTCAGATGTGCCCGTTATCGCGGGAAAACACGGAGCTGATGCTGCTGGCCTCGCCTATGACGGTATCAAACGCGCGACCGAAGAGGGCAAAGACCTCCTCTTCATCGATACCGCCGGCCGCCTGCATAATAAGGGCGCGCTCATGGAAGAGCTGGCCAAGATCATCCGCGTCATGCAGAAATTCGACCCAACCGCCCCGCATTCCGTATTGCTGGTGCTGGATGCAACGACCGGTCAGAACGCCATTGAGCAGGTACGGGTGTTCCGTGAGCTGGTGAACGTCACAGGCCTGATCGTGACCAAACTGGACGGTTCTGCCCGCGGTGGAATTGTGGTCGCACTTGCAGAACAGTTCAAACTGCCCGTGCACATGGTCGGTGTCGGCGAACAGGCCGAGGACCTGCGCCCGTTCTCAGCTCAGGATTATGCGCGCGGTCTTGTGGGTGGCGCTACGGGAGATCTTGCCTCCCGGCTTGTCGAGAGCCCCTCAGAAGAAGAAACTCCGGAAAATTGAAGAAACAGGCCTCTTCAGGCCTGCCTCTCACTGTCTGAAGTCAGCCATTCCTCTCGCAGGGCGTCGATCTTCTTTTCGATGCTCCTGCGCTCCCTGCGAACGTAATCCGCATACCAAAGCCTGGCACCAATGGCAGACGCTTCCGCGACAAGCCACGCCACACCAACGGCCATCCAGTCCATGACAAGAAGCATTGGCTGCATAATTTGCTGGGTACAGGCATCCCAATCCCCATGCGACAACCATGCTTCCCTCAGGGGATGAACCATGACAGCCCCCAAATAAAACAGAACGATCATGATCCGCTGCCGATCAGCATCAGGATCGATAAATCGAAGCACGATCAGAGGCAGCAGCAGGACACCACCCACAAGCAGACTGCCCGGCACATAGGCCAGAAGCAGGCCAAGGATGAGGCCGTGCCACCATTTGAAACTGGCCTCTGGCACGCGCAAACGCCCTGACTGGCGCGTCATTCACAAAACTCCAGCCAGATGCTGGCCATGGCGACAGCAATCCCGATCAAGAGTGAAAAGAACTCTCCAGCATTACGGGCCTGTTTTTCATGGACAGCTTTGCGGGCGGGCTCCTCCTCGAGAACTTTCTCAAGATGGGCAATCTCTGCTTCAGCCTGCCGAGCCAGTTTGCGATCATGCTTCAAACCCGCAGGGTCCGTGACGTTATCAAGAAATTTCGTAAGATTTCCTGCTTCCGCCAGCTGAAATAACCGGGCACGACGCTTTATTCTGGTCGTTCTGCTCCGCCACTGCTTGAGCTCGATTTCCAGCAGCGAAAGCGCCCGCTTTGCCACCGAACTAAGAGGCGTCTTGTCGAAACGGCGCTGGGCGGCAGCCATCAACGTCAGATCTGAAAGCCAGGACGGAAGCCCCGCTTTCTGGGACTGCGCTAGTGGGATGATCCCCTGGCGCGCGCAATGACTTTCCAGAAAAGTCCGCATCTGATCGTCCAGAAAGCCTGAACGCCCCAGATCGTCGGCAGAAAGCTCCTGTTCCGAAACGTGCTGATCCAGCCATTGCAAGAGACCCGCCGACAACGAAATCCGTTCTTTCAAGCAACGAGAAGACAGGCAGGGCTGATAGACATTCACGTCGTAAGGCACACGACGGATCTGCTCCATCCCCTTTGCACCTGTTCGGCGGGCATCAGTCGCGAGATCATTGATCTGCTTTGCCTGCAATGCGGGCAGCGAAGGAACATCAAACACTTCCGGACTCGTCATCAGGAAGCCGGCTATCCCACGGATATTGCGTTGCTCTTCAGGCGGGAACCGTCCGGCTTCGGCACACGCCAACATATGAGGAATGGCGGATGGCCAGAACCAGTGGCCAGCCCAGAACATTGGAGCTGCAGGGTCCAGAATGGCAATAGCCCGCGTCACGACCATCGTCGTCGGGTCTACGGCTTTGTTTCCGCTGGATGGCAAAAAAGCAATCCCAGCCTGTTCGATCAAGCTCGACATAACTGACAGTTCCAGTTCGCGGTGTAACCACTGACTGACGATCTTTCGTTGAAGCAGAGACAGGAATTCATTGGGGTATTTCCCGGCATACCATGCCAGTGCCCGTGGCGTTCTGACCTCCGCCCCCCCAATGACCAGAGGCGAGCGCGCGGGAATATCAGACCGGATCGAAAACAGCTTGCTCGGCGCAATGGTTATAAGATCATTAGGAGAAGGTCGGTTCTCGGGCCGGTCAGACAGCATGGCCTCCAGAAGGGAGACCAGGCCCGCGGGAACGTTATGTCCCTGCATGTAGGCCTCGGCAGAGCCCACTTCAAAACGTCGCTGTAGAATTTCTTTATCTGACAGGTCCCTCAGGGGCAGTTCCCCGATGCAAAGGGAGAGAACCAGTACACCCAATGAGAAGATGTCGCAGGCAATCGTCCCGCCTCCCCGCGCCGTTGGATGACAGACCGCGGAAGACAAAGGCTCGAACAAGACAGGCTGCGCGTCTGCATTGCAGGCAACCCCCAGCGGGCCAACCACCACTTTATGAAGCCCCTGTCCGACAAACAAATTATCCGGACGAATTCCACGACAGGTCAGCCCCATAGATGAGAGCTTCTCAAGAGCATCGGCAATAGGGCGTATAACCCCATCAATGATCTGGCTTTCAGACCAGACACCCAGATTGTCTTTCAGGGACGGTCCGGGAGGGTGCGGACATAGCACCCAAAGCGAACCTTCATGATATTCATGGGCATGCAGGCCGATGACACTCTCATGTCGGAAAAACATAAGATCGGAAAAATGGGGGGATGGCATGGACGGTGCCAAAGCCAGCCAGGTTGAACCTGTGGCCGTAACGTCCTGAGCCACCCAAGCAGGACAGCCGCTGAGATCAGGTTGTTTCTGGCGCGTGTTCACCAGATAACGGTCTGCGATCAGCAGTTCGGGGCTGTCAGCTCCCTGAGTGTAATCCATGTCCGATCCATCAAATTCCTGTCTGACATTATGTGCCAAACAGGAATTGAGGCTTCGTTAACGGACCGGCTGATTCCCGTTCAGAAAAAACTCAGTCTTCGAACGGGTCACGCATCAGGATCGTGTCATCACGCTCCGGGCTGGTGGACAGCAGCGTAACCGGAGCTTCAATCAGCTCTTCAATGCGACGAACATACTTGATGGCCTGTGCCGGCAGCTCACCCCACGAACGGGCGCCCGCTGTGGTTTCCTGCCAGCCCGGCATCGTCTCATAAATCGGCTTTACGCGAGCCTGCGCACCCGGAGCGGATGGGAAGGTGTCGATCTTCTTGCCGTCCAGCTCATAGCCAACGCAGATCGAGATTTCTTCCAGACCGTCCAGCACGTCCAGCTTCGTAAGCGCAATACCCGTGACGCCGCCCACACGCGCTGCACGACGCAGCATGACAGCATCGAACCAGCCACAACGACGCGGACGGCCAGTGACCGTGCCGAACTCATGACCGCGCTCACCGATCGTCCGGCCAACGTCATCAAACAGTTCGCTCGGGAACGGACCTTCGCCCACGCGGGTTGTGTAGGCCTTGGCAATACCCAGCACGAAGCCGATGGAAGACGGGCTGACACCACTGCCAGACGCAGCAACGGCCGCAACCGTGTTGGAGCTTGTCACGAACGGATAGGTGCCGTGATCGACGTCCAGCATGACGGCCTGCGCGCCTTCAAACAGTATACGACGACCAGCACGACGCGCTTCGTCCAGACGGTCCCAGACCGGGCATGCGAAAGACATCAGACGCGGTGTGAATTCCGTCAGGAAGTCCTTGAGCTCTTCCTTCGTGAAAGTCTCAGCACCCAGACCCGCCAGCAGCGTGTTGTGATGCAGAAGTACTTCGTCCAGCTTCCAGTCCAGCGTCTCCGGCTCAGCCAAATCACAGACGCGAATGGCACGACGGGCAACCTTGTCTTCGTAAGCCGGGCCAATACCGCGACCCGTTGTGCCGATCTTGCGATCCCCACGAGCAGCTTCACGCGCACGATCCAGCGCACCATGTACCGGCAGGATCAGCGGAGCATTCTCAGCAATCCACAGCGTTTCCGGCGTGACCTTCAGGCCCTGCGCCGTTACGCGGTCAATCTCGGACATCAGAGCCTTCGGATCGATGACGACGCCGTTGCCGATCACACCGATCTGACCGCGCACGAGACCCGATGGCAGCAGTGACAGCTTGTAAACCTGATCGCCGACAACCAGCGTATGACCGGCGTTGTGACCACCCTGGAAACGGACAACGATATCAGCGCGGCTGGCAAGCCAGTCCACGATCTTGCCTTTACCCTCGTCCCCCCACTGGGTTCCGATCACGGTGACGTTGGACATGAGCTGGCTTCCTCGACTTGGTATGCAGAGCAGAAATTAGAAAAAACTGGGGGTCAGAGCGCGTGCGCTGCGCCATTCCGCCAGACATGGGTGCAGCGCAGATGGCGCGCTTCGGCATCAGGCTCTGCATCTACTTCAAGTGCAGAAACCGTCGCAAAACCTTGAGCATGGAGGGCTGCCATGGCCTCATCCTCCAGCCGAACGGGCACATAGCACCGCGGACGGGACGGCGGCACAGGAGCCGCACGCAACAGCGCCTGCGGACGCAACGTCAAACCACAGGCTGGCTCCTGACCCGCAATATACCGTCCACCACGACCCAGTTCTTCACGCGAGGTGGTGGAAAAGACCGTGATGCATAGCCCGGTATGATACTGCCATCCCCGGAAATCCACGGGATCTACCGTCAGACGCAGGGACGGTGCGCGCTCGCGAATAGCGGCAACGGAGGCAACCAGACGCTCGAAATGCGGACGGACGGAAGCCGGAAAGTCGAGAGAGGCGAGCAGATCAAGCGCGCGACTGGCAGGGCCTGCGGCCTGAAGCATGACCGCGAGAGTGTCCGCGATTGAGCCGCCAAGTTCAGCAACAGACGCTGCATCCTTGCGGTTCAGCGCCTGAATCAGATCTTCCCGGTCCGCTTCAGGAATAGCAGTCTCGATCAGGCCCAGAGCCAGAGCTGGCATCGAGAGATCAAAGGACACACCCTTGATGCCAAGCTCTTCAAGTGCTCTGGCGCCCAGCGCCACTACTTCAGCATCAGCCTGTGCGGAATCCGGGCCGATCAGTTCGATACCAGCCTGGGAAACCTGACGGTCAGCTTCACGTCCTGGCGTACCGATGACGATACAGCTTCCGGAATAGGAGAGACGCAGCGGGCGCGGTGCATCCTGAAGGCGGACACTGGCGATACGGGCAATCTGCGTCGTCATATCTGGCCGAAGGGCCATCATACGATGAGAGCTTGGGTCCATCAGACGGAACGTCTGAGTGGAGAGCGCACCGCCTGAACCGTTCAGAAGGGAGGTTTCAAACTCCAGCATGGGCGGACGTACACGCTCATAACCATGCCGGGAAAAGGCTTCCATCACGCAGGCAATACCACGCGCCTCAGCTTCGGCTTCACCCGGCAGAAGGTCAGAGAAGCCAGACGGCAGAAGGGCAGCGCTCGGGGTCTCGGAATACAGGCTCATGCAGCAAACTCCTCGCGCGTGCACTCATACGCCCAGTCCAGCCACGGAAGGAGAGCCTGAATATCCGCTGCATCAACGGTGGCTCCTCCCCAGATCCGCAAACCAGCAGGGGCGTCTCGATAAGACGCGAGGTCATAGCCTGCACCTTCCTGTGCGACCAGCCCGGTCAGGTGCTTGACGGCCTTGGCCCGAGCTTCAGGCGACAGTGCCTCGAACCAGGGTGCTACGATTTTGAGGCAGATTGACGTGCAGGACCGCGTTGCAGGATCGGACGCAAGAAAGGACACCCAATCCGTCTTTTCCACCCATTCCGCTACGACGGCCAGACTGGCTTGCGAGCGCGCCTTGAGAGCAGGGAGACCACCCGCAGACTCTGCCCACCGCAAACCATCCAGCGCATCTTCGACGCACAGCATGGAGGGCGTGTTGATGGTATCCCCTTCGAACACAGCCTCCAGCAGACCTTTCTTTCCCGTCAGACGGAAAATTTTGGGCAGCGGACGTGGGGCAGCCTCTGTCAGACGAGCGGCAGCACGGGGGCTGATGGCCACCATGCCGTGAGCAGCTTCACCGCCGAGGGCCTTCTGCCAAGACCACGTGACGACATCCAGACGATCCCACGGAAGGTCCATGGCGAAAGCAGCGGATGTTGCATCACAGATGATCAAACCGTCATGCTCGACGGGAATAGCCTCTGCATTCGGAATGCGAACGCCTGACGTTGTACCGTTCCAGGTCAGGACGACATCGCGGGACCAGTCTACAGCCGCCAGATCCGGAAGCTCTCCATAAGGAGCGTCCAGCACGCGAAGATCTTCGATTTTCAGAACGTCCCGCAGATCCTGCGCCCATGTTCCAGAAAAACTTTCAAAAGACAGCACATCCATGCCGCGCTCACCGGCGATGGCCCAGAGAATCATCTCAACCGCACCAGTGTCCGAGGCCGGAACAATAGCCAGCCGCCAGTCTGCGGGAATGCCTAGGATATTTTTTGAGCGGGTAATGACTTCCTTCAGGCGCGCACGACCTTCAGGGGCACGATGTGACCGTCCCAGCAGGGCCTGATCCAGAGCCGAGAGGGACCAGCCAGGGCGTTTTGCGCACGGACCAGAGGAAAAGAACGGGCGGGAAGGTCTGACAGTCGGCTTGGACATGCTCGTTCCGGGCTAAACGGTCCTCGGGTGCAGCCAGACTGGTGCGCCCGGTTTGTGGTGCGAGAGGGGGGATTCGAACCCCCATGCCTTTCGGCGGTCGATTTTGAGCCGACTGCGTCTACCGTTCCGCCACTCTCGCGCGAACGGCCCAGACCCTAGTGCATTCCTGAGCAAAGGACCAGACCGTGAAAAAAAAATCCCAAACCGTGGAAAATCAGAGACCCAGCATCAAAAGCAGATTCTGGATCGCAGCGCCAGAGGCTCCTTTACCCAGATTGTCGAGACGCGCGGTCAGAACCACTTTTTCTCCTTGCGCATTGCCGTGCACACGGAGCTCCATATTATCCGTATTGGCCAGCGCATCTGCCAGGAGTTTGGGTTCAGACGGCAGAACCCGGACATGGTCACACCCGCGATAAGCTTTTTCAAGCGTTGCCTCCAGATCGCGCGGCGTCGGATGGCCGGGCAGATCCGCAAGGTGAAGCGGGATGGACACAATCATGCCCTGCGGAAAGTGCCCTACAGACGGCACGAACACCGGCTGGCGCGTCAGGCCGGAGTAGTGCTGGATTTCTGGAAGATGTTTGTGTTCCAGCGTCAGCCCGTAAAGAAAGAATGCCGGGCCGCCATCCCGTTCATGTGCCTCAATCGCGGAGCGCCCTGCCCCGCTGTAACCCGAAACGGCATTGATGGAGATGGAGTGATCTGCTGGGACAAGTCCAGCGCGAACCAGCGGCCGCAACAGTGCAATTGCACCCGTCGGATAACAGCCAGGATTCGCAACATGGGTCGCACCGCGGATCAGAGCGCCCTGATCTTCATCCAGTTCCGGCAGACCATAAACCCAGCCAGCAGCAATCCGGTGCGCCGTACTGGCATCCAGAATACGGACGTTCAGCCCATCTGCCAGAGCAACGGTTTCACGCGCGGCGTCATCTGGCAGACAGAGAATGGCAATATCTGCCTGTGCCAGCAGGGCGCGCCGCGCCTCAGCGTCTTTGCGCAGAGCCGGATCAATCGATAGCAGTTCCAAGCCGTAATTTTCGGGCAGGCCCTCGATACGCTGGCGGATGCCCAGCCCCGTGGTCCCTGCTTCTCCGTCGATAAAGATCCTGGCCATGTATTTAAAATCCGGTCTGCAAAAAAAGTCCGGCCTGTCCAAGCAGCCGGGCTGGCCTTCTTATCGCGTTACCCTTGGTGCTGTCATCCCGTGAGAGCGGTTCGTGCGCTCTGTGCTTTCTGTCTGTGCAACGAAAGAGTATGCTTTTGGGTCAGGCCAGACGCCAGATCATTACCCAGGAGCTGTTATGCCCCAGACCCACCCCGTCCGTCAGATTGACCGCCTTCTGGACATCATGAAGCGCCTGCGCGACCCGCAGAGCGGTTGCCCGTGGGACGTGGCACAGACACCCGAAACCATTGCGCCCTTCGCTATAGAAGAAGCCTATGAGGTGATGGATGCCATCGCCCGGGATGACAGTGATTCCTTGCCGGATGAACTCGGGGATCTGCTGCTACAAGTCGTATTCCAAGCTCAAATGGCTGAAGAAAAAGGCCAATTTGACTTCGAAACCGTTGCTGGAAAGATCGCTGACAAGATGGTCCGCCGCCATCCCAACATCTTCAGCGATGTAGAACACGACGAAGACCTGTGGGAACGCACGAAAGAAACCGAGCGCCACGCCAAAGCAGAATATGGCGCACTTGCTGGTGTGGCCCAGCACCTGCCTGCCCTGGTCAGAGCCGCCAAGCTGTGCCGCCGTGCAGCTCGCGTCGGGTTCGACTGGGATGATGCGTCAGGCGTGTTGGAAAAGGTGCAGGAAGAAATCGGCGAACTTAAAGCTGAACTGGACGGAGACCGCGACCGGATCGAAGACGAACTGGGGGATGTTCTATTCACTGTCGCCAGTCTGGCACGCAAGCTGGGCATTGACCCGGAGGCCGCATTGCGCCGCAGCAACCGGAAGTTCACACGCCGTTTCGAAGCCATGGAAGCCAGCCTGGCCTCTGAGGGTAAAACAATGGGCGAGCAAAATCTGGAAACGCTGGAAACGCTTTGGCAGACGGTCAAGAAACAGCCGGGGATGCGCTGATCGTTCCCCGCTCATCTTCCTCAATTCTACATCGCCCCTAAGGATACCTTGATATGGACCTCCAGCTTTCCGGCCGCAAAGCTCTTGTTCTTGGCGCCTCTTCCGGCCTGGGCCGGGGCGTTGCGGAGGCACTGGCGGCAGAAGGGGTCCATATCGTTCTGGCTGCACGCGCCAGTGACAGGCTGACAGACGCAGCAACAGCGATTGCCAGTCAGCACGGCGTTCAGACTGTGGCGCTGCCGGTTGATCTGTCGAACAGCGCCTCCGTTGAGGAATTCGTTCAGGCCATCCGCACGCAGCATCCGGATATTTCCATTCTGGTAAACAATACCGGCGGCCCCTCCCCATCAGGTGTTGAGGGCATTTCCATAGACACATGGAAACAGCAGTTTGAGACCATGGTTCTGAGCCTGTTCAGAATTACGGATGCGGTACTGCCCGGTATGAAGGAGCGCCGGTGGGGACGCATCCTCACCATCGCTTCGGCTGTTGTGGTTGAGCCAAATATCAGGCTCGGCGTCTCCGTCACATTACGCTCGGCACTCGCGGGCTGGTCCAAAACGCTTGCGACGGAAGTGGCCCCCTATGGCGTGACGGTCAACATGCTTCTGCCCGGCCATATTACAACAGATCGAACCCATTTTTTGGCCGAGGCCGAAGCCCGCAAGACGGGTAAAACGTCAGAAGACATTCAGGCGGGAAAAGCCCGCAATATCCCTGTTGGACGATACGGCACTGTCGAGGAATTTGGCGCGACTGCGACTTTCCTCGCCGGCTCGACTGCTGCCTATATAACCGGCAGCATGATCCGTATTGATGGTGGCGCACTGAAGTCGATCTGAAACAATCGGGCGCAAAAGAACTCCCTATTTTCTTTTTTAGGAAACTGCGTTCCCCCGTGTGGGATTAATCCTTTCGGTTACCCCAAAGGAAAATTCCATGCCGCCTACGTTGCGACGCAGTTCGTTCCTGCCCCTTGTGACGGGCATTTTGCTCGTTCTGCTTGGCTTAGGGCTGGCTTTACCCGGTCTGTGGTTAATTGGACTGGGAGGCTCTTTCTATTACGCCGTCGCAGGCGTCCTCATGGTGGCGTCCGGCATTCTGATGATCCGACTTCACCCCGGCGCTTCCGCAGTTTATGCAGGGCTCCTGCTTTATACGCTTTTCTGGGCGTTAGAGCGCGTTGGCCTTGATGGCTGGCGCCTTCTCCCGCCCCTCGCCCTGCCAGCAGGAATGGGCCTGTGGGTGTTCAGCCCCTGGATTACAGGGCGACTACTCCAAGGCCCGGAGCGACGCTCCGTTGTTGCAGGCGGCATGACATTCTGCGCGGCATTGTTTGTCTTTGTGTTCGCCTGCGGCTGGCACATTACCGCATCACGAAACCACCAGTTCAATCCGTTCCCCGGGGAGACCGGTGCGACCCTTCCGGGCGCAGACCAGCAGGCTGCCAATGACTGGCAGTTCTATGGCGGCACTCCGGCCGGAGACCGCTTTGCCATGCCAACCCAGATCAACGCTTCCAACGCTCATGATCTGAAAGTGGCGTGGGTCTATCACAGCAAGGATCTGCCACGCGCGGGCGAGAACTCCCGCGGGCGAGAATTCAGCTTTGAAGCAACACCTATTAAAATCGGCAACCGGCTGTTTTTCTGCACGCCACACCGAGATGTCGTGGCGCTGGATGCAACATCCGGAAAGGAAATATGGCGATATTCGCCGGGTGGGGAATTCGGCAAGAACATCTATCAGGCCTGCCGTGGCGTTTCCTACGTCAATGCGCCGGGAACAGACTGCGCCCATCGCATCGTCTCAACAAATTCCAGCTCCCCTCCAACCCTGTTTGAGGTCGATGCCGACACGGGAAAACTCTGTGAAAGCTTTGGCGATCATGGCGTTGTGGATCTCCGGGGTGGGATGGGTGCCATTCCGCCCGGCTTTCACTTCATCACCTCCCCACCCATGGTGCTGCATAACCGCATCATGACGAGTGGCTGGGTTTATGATGATCAGACGGTTGGCGAACCTTCCGGCGTTATTCGTGGCTTTGATGCTATTACGGGCCAACTGGCCTGGGCCTGGGACATGGGTCGCACACCAGCCAACAAACCTCTCGATCCCGGCGAAGTCTTTACCCGTGGCACTGCCAATGGCTGGGGCGTCTATACGGCCGATGCCGGGCTAAACATGGTTTACGTCCCGCTCGGGATTGCCACGCCTGACTATTTCGGCGGCAAGCGCCGGAGCTTTGACGAGAAATATGACAGCTCCCTTGTCGCACTGGACATCACGACGGGCGAAGAGCGCTGGCATTTCCAGACCGTTCATCATGATCTGTGGGATTTTGACCTCCCCGTCGGCCCATCTTTGGTGGATCTGCCAGATGCCCACGGCACCCTGACCCCCGCACTGGTACAGACAACCAAGCAGGGCGAACTTTTCGTGCTGGACCGCCGAACGGGTGCCCCATTCTACCGTGTTCAGGAAATACCAGTGCCCGCAGGGAATACGCCGGGCGAACATTATTCACCAACGCAGCCTCTCTCCTCAGAGATGCCCAATCTACGCCGGCCTAATCTGACGGAAGACGATATGTGGGGCGCGACCCCATATGATCAGATGTTTTGCCGCATTGCCTTCCGCTCCATGCGATACAAGGGCCTCTTCACACCACCGAGCCAGCAGGGCACCGTAGGCTTTCCAGCATTTGATGGTGTGGCAGACTGGTATGGTGGCACCATCGATCCGACGCATGGTGTCATGTATATCAACACCACGTTCATTCCGTTCCTGATGACGCTGGTGCCACAGGAAAAAGCCCTAGCCAAAGGGCTCTACAAATCCTGGCATGATTGGACTCAGCCTTATCCAGAACCTGTTTTCACAAACAACCCACAGCATGGCCTGCCCTTCGCGGCCGTCGTGAAGCCATGGCTTGGCCCGTTTGGCGCTCCATGCCTGGCACCCCCATGGGGCAAGATGCAGGCGATTGATCTTGTTCACCGTCGGGTCATCTGGGAGCGGGCTTTGGGCACAACGAAGAATGTTGGCCCGACGAACATGCTGCGGATGCCCGTTGGCCTCCCCACCAGTGTCTTCTCCATGGGCGGCAGCGTGACCACACCGAATGGTCTGGTGTTCATGGGCGCGCTGGCGGATCAAAGCTTCCATGTTCTTGATGGGCATGACGGCCATACGCTTTTCAAGACAGAACTGGACGCCGGCGGCAATGCCACGCCGCTGACCTATATGGGCGAAGACGGCCGGCAATATGTCGTGCTGGCTGTAGGTGGCCATGGCGGGCTAAAAACGCGCAACAGCGATGAAGTCGTGGCCTTTGCATTACCCAAAGCCCCATGAACATACTGTCTTCCTGCCATCAGGGCAGGAAGACAGCACACTTATTCCGTGAAGGTTGTCTGGACCGGCAATACGGGAACCGGCACATCCTCTGCCCGCAGCTACACGCGCAATTACGATATTACCGCACCGGGCAAGCCCAGGATTGAAGGATCATCCGACCCTTCTTTTCACGGAGACCCTGCCCGATGGAATCCTGAAGATCTGCTTCTGGCACCCCTGTCAGCCTGTCACAAACTCTGGTTTCTGGGGCTCTGTGCGCAGGCAGGCATCGTCGTTACGGCATACGAAGACCATGCCACCGGCGAAATGGAAGAAGAACGCACCGGCGCCGGGCAGTTCACGTCCGTAACGCTTCATCCCCACGTCACCCTGTCCACCACGTCAGACGCCGAGAAAGCACTGGACCTGCATCACAAGGCGCACGACATGTGCTTTATCGTACGATCGGTCAATTTCCCGGTCATGAACGAGCCTGTTATCGTTCATGAGGCCGCACACGACGCCTGAAACGCATCCACCTCGACGGCTTGACGCCAAAAAAATCGCCTTTTGACCGAAAAGATGCGCCGGGCCACCTGGTCCGGCGTTTTCATGTTGGCTGAACCTGCTAGAGAGCATCCCATGACGGATGAACTCGCCACGTTCGACTTCGAACTGCCCCGCGACCATATTGCGACCGAACCCGCCAGACCGCGTGACAGCGCAAAGCTGCTGCATGTGCGGTCCGGAGAAGCACCCGATCTGCGGATCATACGCGATCTGCCTGGCCTGCTGCGGGAAGGCGATCTGCTGATTGCCAACAATACTGCCGTCATCCGTGCCCAGCTCTCCGCCACGCGCGGCGAGGCAAAAATCGGCATTACACTGGACCGGATTCTGGCTGACGGAAGCTGGCATGCGCTCGCCCGCAACTCCCGCAAGCTGAAGCCGAACGATACGCTGAACTTTGGCGATGATCTGGTCACGGCATCCGTTGTGGAAAACGAAGGCGATGGTGCCGTCAGCATCCGCTTTTCCGTCGAAGGGGATGCGTTCGATGCGTTCCTCGAGCGCGTGGGAGCATTGGCCCTTCCGCCTTATATCGACCGTCCTTTCGGCCCGACCGTGCAGGATGACAGCGATTACCGGACGATCTTTTCCGAGCATCGCGGGGCTGTGGCGGCGCCCACCGCTGGGCTGCATTTCACGCCGGATTTGCTGGCCGCGCTCGACGCAAAAGGTATCCAGCGCCGGACGCTAACGCTTCATGTTGGCGCTGGCACGTTCCTGCCCGTCCGATCCTCGATCGCGGAGCATCGCATGCATGCGGAATGGGGCGAGATCGACGCGGAAACAGCGCAGGCCATCAATGAAACACGCGCCCGCGGTGGCCGTGTTGTTGCTGTCGGAACCACGTCTCTCCGCCTGCTGGAAAGTGCGGCGCAGGAAGAAGGTACGATTCAGCCCTGGCGGGGTGAGACGTCCATTTTCATCAAGCCGGGCTACCGCTTCAAGGCGGTGGACCTGCTCATGACCAATTTCCATCTGCCGCGCTCGACGCTCTTCATGCTGGTCTGCGCGTTCAGCGGCACCGACACCATGCGTGAGGCTTATGCCTACGCCATCGCCAACGGACTGAGGTTCTATTCCTACGGCGATGCCTGCCTTCTGGAGCGAGCACCATGACCGAACAGGCCACAAAGATGACGTGGGTTCCGGAAGCAACCTGCGGACAGGCCCGCGCCGGCCATCTGCATACCCGTCACGGCACCGTCCCGACCCCGACCTTCATGCCCGTTGGCACCGTTGGCACCGTGAAGGGCATGACCATGGATGCCGTTCGCTCCACGGGCGCAGGCATTGTTCTGGGCAACACCTACCATCTGATGCTGCGCCCGACGGCGGACCGCGTGCAAAAGCTGGGCGGTTTGCACAAGATGATGGACTGGTCCGGCCCGATCCTGACGGATTCTGGCGGGTTTCAGGTCATGTCTCTCGGTGCACTGCGCAAGCTCGATCAGGACGGCGTGACGTTCCAGTCCCATATTGATGGCAGCAAGCATCGTCTGTCGCCTGAGATCTCGACGGACATCCAATACAAGCTCGATGCCACGATCACCATGGCGTTCGATGAGTGCCCGGCCCTCCCCGCCACGCCGGAAGCGCTCCGCAAATCCATGGAACTCTCCATGCGCTGGGCAGCCCGCTCCCGTGAGGCATTCGTGGCACGTGAGGGCTATGGCCAGTTCGGCATCGTGCAAGGCGGCACCGAGCGCGACCTGCGCGAATATTCCATCAAGGCGCTGACGGAGATCGGCTTCGAAGGCTATGCGATCGGCGGTCTGGCGGTGGGTGAAGGTCAGGAACTTATGTTCTCGACCCTCGATTTCACAACGCCAATGCTTCCGCAGGACAAGGCGCGCTACCTGATGGGCGTTGGTACGCCGGACGATCTGCTGGGGTCGGTCATGCGTGGTGTGGACATGTTCGACTGCGTGATGCCCTCGCGTGCTGGCCGTACGGCGCGAGCTTATACGGAGCGCGGCTACATCAACCTGCGCAACGCACGCTTTGCTGAAGACACGCGCCCGCTGACACCGCATGACGACAGCCCGATGGCCGGTCGTTACACCCGCGCTTATCTACATCACCTGTTCCGTGCTGGCGAGATGCTCGGCCCGATGCTGCTGACATGGCACAATCTGGCCTACTACCAGCGCCTGATGCGGCAGATCCGTGCCGCTATCGTGGACGGTACTTTGAACGAGCTGGCGATCAAACTACGCGAGGACTGGTCCAAGGGAGACTGGACCGAAGACGAATGGCCCATGCCCTCTCTCGCTTTGTAAGTTTTCATTCTGATCCTGTTCCAATAATGTGTTTCCCCAACGACCTTCGGCTTTGGGGAATACGGATTTGAAACGCTTTAATGCAGGCCTGGCTTTTGCCGGGCTTCTCTGTGCGGGCAGTGCTTTGGCTGCGCCCCATAAGGAAGAAATCAAGGTTCTTGTTGTTGCCAACTGGGAAGTCGGCGCGGACAAGGGCGACGAACCGGGCGAATATCAGGACTGGGTGGAGCGTCTTCATCTTAACGAAGAACGCCCCATTCGCGGCGTACAGGAAAAGCTGCGCCGCAATGCGGATGGCGTTTATGGCATCGCCCTGAAGAGCGGCAGCATTGACCTGCACGCGCTTGCCCTCGACCCGCATTATGATCTGACGCACACCTACTGGATTTTCACCGGTATTTCCGGCGTGAATCCGAATGTCGCGTCTGTTGGGAGTGTGGCCTGGGCACGTTGGGTTGTAGATGGAGACGCATTGCGGGAAATCGATGACCGCACCGTTCCGAAAGGCTGGCCGTATGGTTTGTATGCCATCGGGGCGGACAAGCCGGATACGCTGCCAGCCAACGCAAACCATTATGGCTCTGTCACGGATGTGGCGGAACTCAGCAAGGCCTATCCGCTCAATCAGGGTCTGGCAAACTGGGCCTTCAACCTGAGCAAGAACACTCAAATGGCAGATGATCCTGCCATTGCCGAGCGCCGGAAAGCCTGGAAAGGCTTCCCCAATGCCCAGAAACCGCCGATGCTCATCATGGGTGAGACGCTTGGGGCGCTTCGTTACTGGCACGGCCCGTCTCGCAACGAGTGGGCGGAAAAATGGGTAAAGCTGTGGACGAAAGATCAGGGTCAGTTCGTCATGACCAATGAGGAAAGCCAGACCTATCAGCTCGATATGCGGACATTGGCCCGTCTGGGATATGTCGATCTGAACCGCGTCATGGTTCTGCGCTCAGGGAGCAATTTCGATATGCCGCCCCCAGGCGTGCCGATTACCGAGAGCATCGGCGACGAAGCACCCGGCCAGAAACTTGCTTTCGACAACAACGAGCGTGCCGGTGAGCCGGTTGTCCATGAACTGATCGCACATTGGGCGACCTACCGGACGCATATTCCCGGCCAGAATTGATTCATCACATTGGTTTTTACGTCATGACCCTCGAACACTCGACGTCAACGCAGCGTTAGTACTGCTATTATGACGGGAAGAAGGCTGGGTCATGACAGGTTTTTTCGACCTGACCGCAAGAGGTTTTATCGGTGAAGGTCGGCTTCAGCTCGAAGAACTGGTGCTGGCATTCATCCTGTCCTCGCTTGTCGGGCTGGAGCGGGAACTTCGGCAAAAGAGCGCAGGCCTAAGAACTCATACGCTTGTCGGGGTCTCGGCTGCCCTGTTCATGCTGATCTCAAAATACGGCTTTATGGATATCCTGGCGCCCGGCAGAGTCGTTCTGGACCCGTCACGCGTGGCAGCTCAGGTCGTTTCCGGAATCGGTTTTGTGGGCGGTGGCGTGATTTTCATGCGTCGGGATATCGTCCGGGGCCTGACAACAGCAGCCTCCATCTGGTTTACAGCTGCGTTGGGTATGGCGTGTGGTGGTGGCCTCATTCTACTGGCGCTGGCAACGACCGGGGCACATTTTATCGTCATGGTGCTGTATCCGCGCCTCCTGAAACGCCTTCCCAACACACGGGAACGCACCTCGGAGCTTGCGATACAGTATCGAGAGGACATGGTAAAACCAGTTCTGACATGCATGACAGAACTGGGTTTTTCCCTCGATAGCCTTACCTTCAGCAATGCGGATGCCAATCCCAAAAACATCACGACGATGACTGTCAGGATCCGTGGGAAACGTGCAATTTCCCACGGTATTACGGCCCTGGCGGCACTCCCCGGAGTTCAGGGCGTACACCTCTTGCCCTCAGATAAAAGGCAGTAGGTTCTTACAAGGCGTGTGGCATTGTCTTCTCATACTTATCCCAGTGGGTCGCCAGTTCACGTACGACGACACTTCCCACCGTATAAGCGGCCTCGACCGACGGAATGAACGCGGAATAACTGCCCTCGTGAGCTTCTTCCGCCAATAGTTCAGCGGCCGTCTGACCGGGATACTGCATGTCGAAATTACTGGTCGTGCGCAGGATCAACGCACGCTGTGGATCAACACGCCCTGCCTTGGCCTGTGCGGCAAGTGCCTGACAGAACGCAACGTCTTCTTCGGCCGTCGTGGCGAGCGTGCCCTGATTATCCGTCCAGTAACGAACCCAGCGCTCAGCCCAGGCATTCATCTTCTCACCAGCCCAGAACGTCTCGCCGGAAATGGTATCCCCCACCATAACAGACGGTGCTTTCAGGGCTTCTGGATACCCCTTATAGCGGGCACGGGACGCCTGAAGGCCCGGCGTATCTGGCAGGCTCATGTTTTTCGTCAGGCCATAAGCCCACTGCACGAGCTCCGGATTGAACGTGTAAACCATGTCTCCGCTAACAGAATGAAGCGGCGGCCGTGGCTTTTCATCCGGAACACTACCCTGAACAGGCGTAAAGCCATCAGGCCAGGACTTCGGAATTTCCCGCGGATCAATCAGATGCGATAGACCACCATTGATCACACGTGGTGCCCAAATGGCAGACCCGACCGTCCCAAACTTCGGATCGACACCACCGATCCCGGCCAGAACGAAATAGGCGTGCTTCAGATCAAAGCGTGGATCAAGGACGAGCGCCGTGATGGCGGACGCCATGTGCTCCGGCCCTTCCCCGGACGCGATACCCAGAACATGCAGTTCCGGATTGTAGTGCATGACATCATGGTCCGTACCGGGGGCCGGAATTTCCTGCGAGAGCGGGAGCTTCTCAACCCAGTTCTGGTACTCGCCCGGCGTGTCTCCCGTGTCCTTGCCAAGTTCGAAGGTCGTCACCACAACCACGCGCACAGGAATAGGCCGCGTTTTGGCAGATGCGCTGGAGACACTGCCTGAAACTGCGAGGACGGACAGGGCAGTCGCCCCGAGGAGAGTTTTCAGGCGGTTCATTGATAGAGGCTTTCGTGTGGAGCGGAGGTTTCAAAGGCGACAAACCGCGATTCAAGCTGCCATTGAAGGCGAGCTTTCTCGCTGGCTTTCAAAAGATCAGCACAAGGGCCGCTCTCAGGCTGTGAAGAAGGCAGGGTCTGGCAGGCTGCAACAGGCTTGCCAACCTGATGGTTGTCCCAAAGGCTCTGTCCCGGAATAAACGCATATTCCAACCCGGTACGGGACATCTGTTTCAGGTCCGCATAGCTGAGATTGTAGGTTCCAGCAGCGCGAACATATTCCTGTGTCAGATCACCACGAGAAACGCCCTCGTCATCCGTTGAGAGCGCAACAGGAACACCGGCCCGGCGATAGAGCGGCAACGGATGTTCAGCGCCCTTCACGTTCAGGATCTCATCATTGCTCGTCAGGTTGATTTCCACCATGACGTGCTTCTTAGCCATCTCGGCCAGCAGCCCGGCGACGTCGTCTTCCGAAGCGATATCAACGCCATGGCCAATACGCTTGGCGCCGGCAATTTCAATGGCTTCACGAATGTGATGCTTCAGTCCTTCAGGTGGAACCAGCTTGCCAGTCAGTTCACCAGCATGAAGGCTGAGGTTCACACCCGGATAAACCTGTGAAAGAAATCTGAACATATGCATATGCAGGGTGTAGTCCCGCATGGCGATAGCATCATCTTCCGGTGCAACAATATTAAGGCCGACAAATCGGGGATCGGCCTTAACGACCGCATATCCGGCATCAAGCTGGGCATAGACAGCTTGGGGCGGCAGCGTACGAAGAACCTGGAAAAGGTAATGCACACTCACGCTGCAACCCGGATGAGCCTCGGGCGTGCCGCATTTCAGAACCTTCTGTGCCTGCTTGTCCATGGCATCCGTCTCCTGACGGGCCTGCGTGACAAGCGCCGGGATTTCAGCCTCCAGCGTTTTATGAGCGGCAGCAAAATCCTCACCATTCATCGGATGTTTGAAACCTGCATGGATCATCGCTGGAAGAGCCGGAGAGATCATGGGTTCGATATAGGTGATATGATCGTGTGCGGCACGATCCATGACCTCTGCCAACATATCTCCCTGATGGGCTGCGTCGATCGCTCCAAAATGCTGAAAAGCCGCAAAGAAGTGGTCATGGCCTGAACGGTCAGAAGGAGACGGCGTGAAGTCCCGCATGGACATGGCGTCAATCAGGCGGTTTTCTGCATCCGGGTTTCCCGCCAAAGCAGCGGCTGGCATCTCCCCATCTTTAGGATGCGGGCAGGCATGGCTCAGGATCTCAAGGCTTTTGAGAGAAACGCACAACCCGTCCCGGGCGGCCCAGTCCAGCATGTTTTCTGCGTAGATTGCCCCTACGAGATGATTGTGCAGATCTGCGCCCTTTGGGAAGGCTCTCAGGAACAGCCCAAGCCGAACCGGATCATTCCGAAGGGAGTTGTAAGTCTGCTCAACAGCAGACGGAGCTTCGGCCCTTGCCAGAGGAGACAGGGCCGTCAGAGACAGGGCAGCCGCTACGAGAACGGAAGGAATGGTGCATCGCATGGTGGCACGATGCCGACTGCCCACGCCCCTGACAAGACATTTTCAGACCGTTATAAACTCTGCAACAGACCGTTCTCAGACTTCGCTTTCCAAAGTGAAGAATCCGTCCATGACAGCGACACAGGAACCCGCAACATAGGCCTTCCCCGCCTGGGTTCTGGCTTCGAGCAGGCTCGGCCGTCCCATATCTACACCTTGCGTAAAGGTCAGGGACAGATCGGCACCGTTTTGCAAGGTCGATAGGAATGCCACGGCGGCGACAGTTGCGCTTCCTGTTGCAGGATCTTCCGGAATACCATCAAGGGGAGAGAACATCCGCCCCTGAATGTCGCTATCTTTTTCAAAGGCATTTTCGCCAGCGTTCCGCGTATAGGCGTAAACGGAGTCCACTCCACTGGACGCAAGGAATGTGCGATGGGCAGAAATCTCACCATAGGCCCGGCGCAAAGCCTCGCGGGACGCCAGTTCGACAATCAGAAACGGCAGGCCGACCGATACGATCTGGGGAGCATGATGATCGGTGCGAATATCTTGCGGTTGAAGCCCAAGACAGGCTGCCGCGTTTTCAGGGATCATCCGGCTCCGACGTGTTATTGCTTCCGGCGCCATGAGTTCCGCCCGAATGACACGGCCGTTCTCACGCTCCAGCCGCACAGGGACCAGCCCGGCCTTTTCTTCGAACACCAGCGTTTCCGGCAGATCCCGGCCCTGCGCTTCTGCCTGCCGCGCCAGGGCAAAAGCCGTTCCGATATTAGGATGCCCGGCGAATGGCAGCTCTCCGCCTGGCGTAAAGATACGGACATGCGCTGTATGCTCTGCCTCTACTGCAGGCAGCACAAAAGTGGTTTCAGAATACCCGAACTCAATGGCGATTTTCTGCATCTGGTCGGTCGATAGTCCCGCCGCATCCAGCACGACCGCCAGAGGATTCCCCCCAAAAAGCTGGTCCGTGAAAACATCTAGGGTGACATAGGAACGACGCATAACCGGTTCTCTCATCGGAGAATGAAGACATCCCATCATGTCTGATTGGCCCCTTGGGGGAAAGATGGCGTAAACTGCTGATTCTGCTTTCCATCCATCTGCTGAGCGCATGACATCACGCCCGTCCCTCTCCCACCCCGGACGTTCCCTTGAGGAACGGATCGAGGACCATGCCCGGCATCTGGGGTTTGATGCCGTGGGCTTCTGCGCGGCGGAGCTTGGCCCGGATGTGGAAGCCGGCCTGCGCGCTTTTGTTGCCCAGGGCCATCACGGAACGATGGAATGGATGGAGACGCGCATCGAACAGCGCAGCCACCCGCAGGCCCTCTGGCCTGAAGCCCGCAGCGTCATTTCCCTCGCAGTCTGTTACGCACCCGCCGAAGACCCGGACGCAACGCTGCGTAAGCCGGATCGGGGCAATATCTCCGTCTATGCCCGTAACCGGGACTATCATGACGTCATCAAAGGGATGCTAAAGCATCTGGCGCAGTTCGTCGTGAAGCTGGGCGATGAGACTACGCAGGTGAAGGTCTTCGTCGATACGGCCCCGGTTTCGGAACGCGTTCTGGCAGAAAAGGCGCATCTGGGCTGGCAGGGCAAGCATACCTGTCTGGTGTCCCGCACCCATGGTTCCTGGCTTTTGCTGGGAGAAATCTACACGACGCTGGATTTAAGCCCGTCCGAGCCAAAAGGCGGAAGCTGCGGCACCTGTACGAGTTGCCTGACCGCCTGCCCGACAGATGCTTTCCTTGGCCCCTATCGTATGGATGCGCGGCGGTGCATTTCGTATCTGACCATCGAACACAAGGGGCCGATCCCGCACGACCTGCGGGAGAAGATGGGTAACCACATCTATGGCTGTGACGACTGCATTTCCGCCTGCCCGTGGAACCGCTTCGCCGAGGCGTCCCGCCACATCAAGCTTCAGGCCAGACCCGAACTGATTGAGCCAAAACTGGCAGAACTGGCGGCCCTCGATGACGCGGCTTTCCGCACGCTTTTTTCGGGCTCACCGGTAAAGCGCATAGGTCGCAACCGGTTTGTCCGTAATGTTCTGATCGCAATCGGCAACTCGAACGATCCTGCTCTCGTATCCTCAGCGCAGGCTCTTCAGTCTGACCCCGATCCCGATATTGCCGAAACCGCCCGCTGGGCTTTGGAGCGCCTGACATGAGTGACCTTATCAAACGCAGCCTTTCGCTCTCAGGACATCGGACGTCCGTTGCGCTTGAACCAGAATTCTGGGCAGTCCTGGATCAGATGGCTACGGAGCGGGCCTTGAGCTTTGCGGCCCTTGTTGCGTCGATTGATGCGAAACGCACACCAGACCGCCCCTTGGCTTCAGCTCTCCGTGTTGCAGCTCTCATGGATGCGCGGAAAACGGCCGACGACTGATCGGATTACTTCGCGTTCGGAGGAAGATCCATCCAGTCAGGGTGCTTTCTCTGGATCCAGTTCAGAGCTTTCTCCATCAAACGACGGAAGAACGGAATATCTTCGGAAAGGAGCAGGATACCGACAGGAATCATCCACACCCCGAGGACTGGCAGAAAAGCCATACAGCCCCCGAGCATGAACAGAATACCCGCCGGAATACGAATCCATTTACGCTCTGGCTCACGTAGCCAGCTCACGGTCTTCTGCATCCATTCAGGAAGCTTGCGAATCAGAGCCTGCATCTTCTCCTCGTAATCGTCGGGCGCCGCAGACTGGGCGACAGGGAGATGCTGGGTCTGATCGGACATAACTGGGGTGACCTTGTTTTTCATGATGCTCCTTCAACACCCGAAGCCTCCGGGAGATCCAGTTCTTTCTGTGGGCGGTACATGTCCGATCTGTCATTTGCCGCTTTCCGGGACCATGCTAGATTGTCGATATGGCTATCTGGGGCAAAATGTTCGGTGGTGTTGCTGGCTTCGCAGTCGGCGGCCCGTTCGGGGCACTGATGGGAGCAGCCCTTGGGCATGCCGCCGACAGTGGCTCTCTGCTTAATCCTTCTACTGGGGGGTGGAGCGAACGCTTTCCTGCCCGGGGTCGTCCTGACCCGAACAGTGCAGCATTCTTTGGTGCTGCAAAAATTGCGGCGGCCATGGGCAAAAAGGACCAGCTTTACGCCATTGGCCTTGTGGCGCTGTGCGCAAAGCTGGCGAAGGTCGACGGGCCCGTCAATCGCTCCGAAATCAACGCGTTCAAAACCTGCTTCCAGTTTCCACCCGACAACACGCGTGAAGTTGGCATGTTGTTCGACCGCGCGCGGGAGCGAACGGACGATTTTGAAATGTACGCCCGCGAGATGGGCTCAGCTTACGGAGACGACAAGGCACCGCTGGAAAACCTGATGGTGGCCCTTTTCCGGATTGCCCGTGCAGATGCTGGAGCATCCAGAGAACTCCATCCGAAAGAAATCGATTTTCTTCAGCGTGTCCATCGTGCGTTTGGGCTGTCATCCGGAGCATGGACACGGGCAGAAAGTGGCGACAGTCGTGCCGCCAGCACTGGCGAGCCAGACGCCTATCGCGTTCTCGGCATCACGCGTACAGCGTCTGACAAGGAAGTCCGCGTTCGGTGGCGCACGCTCATCCGCGAGTATCATCCGGATGTTATTGCTCAGAAACCCATGACGGATCTGGAGCGCAAGCGTGCCCAGGAACGCGTAGCCCGGATCAATGCGGCATGGGACCGCATCAAACGAGACCGCCAGCTTTAACCTCACAGGTCTGACGATTATATCGACCCGCACGGCGATATTTCTCCAGCCACGACACCCGTACGGGACAGAGTAGGCATAGCCCATCAAGAAAAAAACCACCTCTCAATGAAGAGAAGTGGTTCAAAAACCTGTCAGCCAATTATTTTTAGGCTGGCAGAGCAGCTTTCACGCCCTTTTCGCGAATGATCTTACGCAACGCGATGACCTTCTCATTCAGTGTCGCATTATCAAGGTCACGCCAGGCATCAAAAGCCGGAAGCTTCAGCGCGCTCTCAAAGTCATCTGCCTTCGCAAGCGCCTTCTGCTGCTCACCGAAGGTTGGCTCGAACGGCTCGTAGGTTCCACCCTTCTCGCTCTTCCCACGCAGCATCTCAAGGTAGGCTGCCATGCCAAACGCAATTCGGGATAGATCCCGCTTGCCTTCAAGCGCCTGACGCACTGTTTCCGTCCAGAAGACCTGAATTTTTGAAGAGCCATCCCCCGAAATTCGCAGGGTCTGGTCAGCCATCGCGGGGTTGGAGAAGCGGCTGATCACGCTGTCACGATACCCTTCCAGCGTCATGCCCGGCGGGGCTTCCAAGGTCGGAATGACATCCTTGTTGAGGAAGTTCTCCAGATTGCCCCGCAGATCCGCATCACGAACCGCCTCATCAACATTCTCATACCCGACCAGAACGGCTGGGAAGCAGAGCATGATGTGACCAGCATTCAGCATGCGGATCTTCACATGTTCGTAGTCCGTCACATCATCGACGAACTGGACGCCGGCCTTCTCCAGTGCCGGGCGTCCATCAGCGAAGCTGTCTTCCAGCACCCACTGGTGAAAATCCTCAGCAACGAGCGGAAGGTCATCGCTCAGGCCACTGGCCTCATTCAGGCGCTTGGCAATTTCTGAAGACACTGTCGGTGTGATGCGATCCACCATTCCGTTGGGGAATGTGGCGTTTTCTTCAATCCACTTAGCCAGTTCCGGATCACGGGCCTTTGCATAACCCAGGAATGCCTTACGGGCGACATTACCGTTGTGCCGCAGATTATCGCAGGACATGATCGTAAAGGCCTTACCCCCGGCATCCCGGCGGCGACGGAGCCCTTCCACAACATATCCGAAGATCGTGGACGGCGCTTCCGGCGTCTTCAAATCCTGCTGAACAGCCGCATTCTCAAGATCGAACGCACCCGTCGACTCATTGATGTTGTAGCCGCCTTCCGTGATCGTCATGGAAACAATCCGGATGGCAGGATCTGAGAGGTGCTTCAGTACAGCTTCCGGATCTGCCGGAGCCAGCAGATAATCCCGCAATGCGCCCATGACGCGGACAGTGCTTTTGCCGGATGGTGCGGTTTCCGTCAGGGAGAAAAGGCAGTCCTGCTTTTTGAACTCTTCAGCTTTTTTCTTTGAGCGATCACCGCCCGTCAGACCGACGCCAATGATGCCCCAGTTGGGATCATCCTTGAGAATTTGTTCAACATAGAATGCCTCGTGGGCACGAAAGAAATTGCCCACACCAAAATGCACGATCCCTGGCTTTATCCCGTTGATGTCGTAGGGCGGAGCCTGCACACCGGCGGGAAGAGACTTGAGGGTTTCGTGCGTAATCATGGATTTCTCCGTTCCTAATGACCAGCCTCTGACGGGGGCTGGCTTTCCGGGCAGATGCACCGAGCTCTCCAGAAAACGCGGGAGATCACGACCGGGTTTCGAAAAAACGCCATCAACTGGCACCTAGAGCCCTTTGGCAGCACTGGCATCGTCCCGCATGAGAACGCCTACGGCGCGCTCCAGATCATCCTTGAACAGAGACATGACGAAGCGCATTTCAGGCCGCGTCTGTTCTTCCAGCCGAGGAAGAAGTTCGAGAATGTCCTTGTCTTCCGGCTGATGCGGATGACGGTCCTGCTTGCGAACAAATCTTTGTTCACAGCTATGAGCCAATGCTCTCAGCGTGTGGCTGAGGCTTTTGTAGAGTGGAACAAGGCCTGTATTCCCTGCTGCACGGCCTGTCGCGATTGCTCGAGCCACCAGCATCGTATCGTTCAGGAGCCGCCGCATCAACCTTGGAAGTGCTGCGAGCACAGGGTCGCGCTTCTCCAGGTCACTGAAACGCTCGCGTCTGGCCTCTTCCACTGCGCCTTCAAGTTCGATCAGAAGGGCCACGCAGGCTTCGTTCCGGGTTTCAATTTCCCGCCAGCCCGTTTTCTGATCCAGTGCGCCTTCCAGCAATCCATCCAGACGCCGCAGGATGCGGCTGGACGTATGGAAAGCCTGCTTTCGGGCACTGCTGTGCAATACCACAAAAGACACCACCAGAGAGACGACCACACCAATCATGATAGCCGTCAGCCGCGTCACCATTGGCAGGAACGGGCTGCCTTCACTGGGAAACAGATACACAATAATCAGGGTAATACAGGCAAACCGCAGATTGGTCTGAACGGCTGCGAGGAAGGCCAATGGCGCAAGAACTACCCAGAAAGGCAGCCACCGCAGACCCGTCCACATTTCCAGCAAGACCGCTACGATCCCCGCAACAGCGCCCAGCAGAGTCCCGGTAATCTGATCGCGGGCTGTTGCCATTGTCTGCGTTATGCTGGACTGCGTAACAATCAGCGCGGTCACGAGCGCCCATATTGTTTCCTGAAGATGCAGCGTCATGCCCACAACCCAGGCCGTGACAATCGAAACCAGAACGCGAATGGTCTGGCGTGTGGCAGGTCGCAGGACCTCCCGCCAGTTGCTTCCCTTGGGCGGAACCATCAGCCAGGTCTGTGTGATTTTTTTCAGAGCACTCATCATTTCATGAGCGCTTTAAGAGCTTCCGAGTTCTTCAGTCCACTCGTTTCCGAGCGCCGACTCATTCAAACGATCCGTTGGACCAGCCATTTTCTGGAATGACTATCGGTATCGCCCCCAAGAAACAGAACACCACAATCGGGATTGGCGCTCAGAACCTGAGAGGCCACGCCGCAGCGACAAATAGGGCGGCCTCATTCAGATTGAGAAACGGCGCAAACCGGTCCGCTTTTGAAGCAAAACCGATAATGTAATTTTCCGTCGTCCCTCAATCGTATTGATCCAAATTAAGTCAGTTTCCCAGAAAGGGGACTGGCACCCAGCGTAGCCCGTCATCATCCTGCACCAACAGCAGAACTTCTTTCTTTTTCTGTTCCAGCGCGCGGCTCACAGCTTTAGCAAAGGCATCCGGTGTGTCGATCTGATCCTGCCCGACCTGCGTAATCACATTCCCAACGGCAATCCCGCGAGATGTGGCCGGACTGGAGGGTTCAACCCGATCCACCAGCACGCCACGCTGGTCGTCCGTCAGAGCATATTGGGTGCGCATTTCCGCATCGATGGAACGCACCGCGAGACCCAGCTCGCCAAAAGCTGCTTTCGTATGCGTTGGCTGATGCGTGTCGGACGGTGGCATATCTGGCGCGTTTGGCGACTGTGCCAGCGTGATCGGAAGCGTCTTGATGCTGCCCTTATGCCAGACGGTCAGCTCTGTCTTTGTTCCAGGCAAAATGGACGCAATGATGCGCGGCATGGTTTGACCCGTCACATCCTGACTACCCACACGAGTGATGATGTCACCAACCTGCAGGCCAGCCTGAGCTGCCGGACTTTTCGGCCCCACTTCAGATACCAGAGCGCCCTTGCCGACCGTGCCGTCCGCCTGGTGGAAATCAAGGTCCTCAGCAATGTCGTAAGAGACATTCTGGAACTTCAGTCCCATCCACCCGCGCGACACATGACCTGTCTTACGCAGTTGATCGATGATGCCACGCGCGTCATCTGCCGGGATGGCAAAGCCGATCCCGATGGAGTCACCGCCAGCTCCACCATAGATCAAAGTGTTGATGCCAATGACTTCGCCAGAAAGATTGAAAAGCGGACCGCCAGAATTTCCCCGGTTAATGGCTGCATCCGTCTGGATATAGTCATCATACAGGCCGTGTTCGACATTCCGTCCGCGGGACGAGATGATACCTGCCGTGACCGTTCCGTTCAGGCCGAACGGATTGCCAATGGCCACCACCCAATCTCCGATCCTGGCGGCATCGCTGTGTCCTAACGGAACAGCTGGCAGCGAATGCTTCGGTTTGACTTCCAGAACGGCCAGATCAACCTGACTGTCACGCCCCACAATCTTTGCCGGCAGTTCCGTACCATCCTGAAGTGTCACAGAGACCTGATCTGCGCCTTCAATGACGTGATTGTTCGTCACGATAATGCCCGCCGGATCGACAATAAAGCCTGATCCTAAAGCCTGCATCCGCCGCGGAGGGCGGTTCGGTGCCGGCTTGTGCGTCATGTAATCGTGGAAGAATTTTTCCAGCGGAGAGCCCTGTGGGAACTGCGGCACCTGCGGGCCATCCGGACCACTGGAGTCCGGCCCCTTGTCCTCATCCTTACCGGGCTTGAGCACAGCAGACGTCGAAACGTTCACCACGGACGGAAGAAGGCGATTTGCCAGATCCGCAAAGCTGGACGGAACGGAGCGCGGGGCTGGAACGGGTGCCGGAGAGGGCTGCGGGGCGGTCTGGGCCTGTACCGTCGTGACGGACAGCGCCAGGGAAACGGCGCAGGACAGGACAAGGCTGGCGGTCAATCTGCTCATGGTGACACGCTAACGCAGAAGACTGCCCTTCGTCACCATCCTGTAGTTCAGGAGGGGCGTATGCTACGCTGTTTCTTCTTCCTGACAGGCCGTTCCCCCAGAAAAAGAGTCTTGGCATGACCGATCATCTTCCCCCGACCAGTTCTTCTGACGAATCCCATGCCAATGCCGAAAAACGCATTTCCGAGATTCTGAACAATGAACAGGCTGGCCCCGGGTCGAATGTGTTGTCCTTTGCATCGCTGGAAGGTGTTTCAGTCCGCGATGGACATGCGCACGTGACCCTTGCCACCTCGCGAGATAATGTGTCGCGCATGGAGCCGATCAGACCTCAGGTTGAAGCAGAGATCGCGCGCATTCCAGGCCTGACGGGAGCAACAATTTCCCTGACAGCCCATCGCGCTACCACGCCACCACCGGCCAACACACCAGATCCAGCAGCAGGGGTCAGTCATCGGCCGTTCAATCTGGGCGGCAAACGGCAGAATGCGTCCCGCCGTCATGCTCCAGAGACGCTTTTGCCGGGCGTAAAAGCCGTCGTTGCGGTTGCGTCCGGCAAAGGAGGCGTCGGCAAATCCACAACCGCTGTGAACCTTGCAGCCGGCCTTGCCAAACTCGGTGTTCGGACGGGCCTCCTGGATGCAGACATCTACGGCCCATCCCTTCCACGCATGCTCGGCCGCAACACACGCCCCGAAGTTGTCGAAGGCCGGATCATCCCCATTGAAGCCTGGGGGCTGAAAAGTATGTCCATCGGCTATCTGGTGGACGAGCATCAGGCCATGATCTGGCGTGGCCCCATGGTCATGGGCGCCCTCACCCAGTTCCTTGGAGAAGTGGACTGGGGAGATCTGGACGTCCTTGTCATAGACATGCCACCCGGAACCGGTGATGCCCAACTGACACTGGCCCAGAAGCTTGGAGCCAAGATGGCCAAGGGTGGGGCTGTTATTGTCTCCACGCCTCAGGACATTGCGCTGCTGGATGCGCGACGTGGCGTTTCCATGTTCGAACGGATGGAAACCCCCATCCTCGGCGTTGTGGAGAACATGTCCTATTTCTGCTGCCCAAACTGCAATCACCGCACTGAGCTTTTCGGCCACGGTGGTGCCAGAGAAGAGGCCGAACGCCTTGGCGTGCCGTTCCTCGGCGAAATTCCCCTGCTGGCTGACATCCGGGCCAGCGGCGATCAGGGCACGCCCATTATTCTCTCGGCACCTGACAGCGAAGCTGCCCGTGCCTACACGGCCCTCGCCACGACTATTGCCGAGGCTCTCAGCCACTCTGATGAAAAGGCTTCCTCATGACCCGTCTTCTCCTGCTGGGAACAGCACTACTTCTGTCGGCTTGTGCTCGACCGCCTGTAGTCCATCATGGGCTTTCTTCAGATGGCTACGGCTTCACGAATAACTCCTCCCATCTCCCCCCACCACCGAGCCTCATGACCCCTGCGACACGATAAAATTACAGAATCGACACTCAGGAGCTTGACCAAAGGGGTCTCGGCGTGGAAAAAGCCGGGCTGTGGATGCCGGGTTAGCACAGTGGTAGTGCAGCGGTTTTGTAAACCGAAGGCCGGGGGTTCAAATCCCTCACCCGGCACCACGATTTTTCCCAGAAAATCAAGCTTTCTGAACGATTCCCCAAAAAGAATCGTCCACGCCTTCGAACCCAGTTTTATGGGACCAAACCCTGTGGATAAGTTTGTTGATTAAGATCTACGAAATGTGAGTCCGACGTGATTCCACATTCGTTCTCCGTAGAATCCGTTCAGAAACGGCGATTCCGGAAAACAGGAAATCCACCGACCATTTTACTCACCGAAATACGAACTCAATTTTCGGCGGTGGGGTCAATTTTATAGCAGTGTTCAGTCAGGCCCTTTTTACAAAGGGCCATATGCTTATGTGCCGGTGCAGGCCAGAAAATGTGGATGCACACGGACGCAAGAATAAGCAGTCCTGCCAGAATCGCCCAAGGCCAGATCCGTGGTAACCGCGGCTCTATCTCAGCCGCGGTTTCACTTTGCACGGAAGGGGCGTCTTGCAGGAGCTTATCAAAATCGTTCACGATTTCGGCTATCTCAGGCTTCTGATTCGAGAATGGCGTTCATCTCGATCCATTCGCGCTTGGAAAGCCCAGACGTTTCCTGCGTCACGGCCTCTCCCGCCAGACGGCGGCGCACAACGTTCAGCATCCCCGCTGAGAACGTGAAGGCTCCGCGACGATATTCTTCGAATGCAGCGGCCGTTGCCGGCACCCAGGCGTGCAGCAGTTCGATCATCTTTTCTGCGTACACACGAATCTCGTACTGCGCATGCGGATCTGCGCGCAGGGCAAGGAAGTGCATCAGATTGTGCAGATCGATCTTCCAGTACCACTGGGTATAGGTGTTCAGCGTCAGGTTCATGCGCGCCAGTTCACGGGCCAGGCCAGTGCCCTCCGGGTCCAGCATTGATTCATAATCGTCGTAGCACTGGCTGGCATCACGACGCAGAATCTCAAGCACGCGCTCTGCTGTTTCCGGATCAAGAGCTTCGCTACGTCCCTGACGGTTCGAGGCGCTCTGCGATGCAACCTGATCCAGAGCTGGCAGATAGAACTCACGGTCGAGAATCGAATAGCGCGCGGAATATTCGTTCACGCTGGCCATGCGATGACGAATCCACTGCCGTGCCACGAAAACCGGAAGCTTCACGTGGAATTTGATCTCGCACATCTCGAACGGCGTCGAATGCCGATGACGCATCAGATAGCGGATCAGTCCGGCATCTTCAGACACCTTCTTGGTGCCACGCCCATAAGACACCCGCGCAGCCTGAACGACGGCTCCATCATCGCCCATATAATCGACGACGCGCAGGAAACCATGATCCAGCACCTCGATGGGCGTGAAAAGAAGTTTCTCCATCGCCGGAACGGTCGGGCGGGAGGTCAGCTGGGGCTCATTGCGTTGCGCTTCAATTTCAGCGCGCTGTTCGGATGTCAGTGCCATAGGCCGCGGCTCTAGCATGACGAAACATCTCCCGCCACCGCAAGAGACGAGTCCGGGCGGCATCATCATGCGCTTCGTCTTTTCCCCTTGCAGGACGGCAACAGCACTCCTATGTTCAGCAGTGCAAGGGGTTCGTCCCCGGCTATGGCGATAAACGG
>NZ_JBDOBO010000017.1:0-51479 GCF_047723935.1 Gluconobacter sp. | reverse complement strand
CACCATCGGTCACGTCGATCACGGCAAGACCTCGCTGACTGCTGCAATCACCAAGGTGCTGGCAAAGTCCGGTGGCGCAACGTTCAGTGCATACGACCAGATCGACAAGGCTCCTGAAGAGCGCGCTCGTGGTATCACCATCTCCACGGCTCACGTTGAGTATGAGACGAAGAACCGTCACTACGCTCACGTCGATTGCCCGGGCCATGCTGACTACGTCAAGAACATGATCACCGGTGCCGCTCAGATGGACGGCGCAATCTTGGTTGTATCCGCTGCTGACGGCCCAATGCCGCAGACGCGTGAGCACATCCTGCTTGCTCGTCAGGTTGGTGTTCCTGCTCTGGTTGTGTTCCTGAATAAGGTTGACCAGGTTGACGACGCTGAGCTGCTCGAGCTCGTGGAAATGGAAGTTCGTGAGCTTCTGTCTTCCTACCAGTTCCCAGGCGACGATATCCCCATCGTCAAGGGTTCTGCTCTTGTGACCCTTGAAGATGGTGACGCCACCATCGGTGAAGATCGCGTTCTTGAGCTGATGGAAGCTGTAGACACCTACATTCCGCAGCCTGAGCGTCCGGTTGACCGTCCGTTCCTGATGCCGATCGAAGACGTGTTCTCGATTTCGGGTCGTGGTACGGTTGTCACGGGTCGTGTTGAGCGTGGCGTTGTGAACGTCGGCGACGAAGTTGAGATCGTTGGTCTGAAGGATACCATCAAGACAACCGTTACGGGTGTTGAGATGTTCCGTAAGCTGCTCGATCGTGGTGAAGCCGGTGACAACATCGGTGCACTGGTTCGTGGTACGAAGCGTGAAGACGTTGAGCGTGGTCAGGTTCTGGCAAAGCCGGGTTCCATTACGCCGCACAAGACGTTCAAGGCTGAGGCTTACATCCTCACGAAGGAAGAAGGTGGCCGTCATACGCCGTTCTTCACGAACTACCGCCCGCAGTTCTATTTCCGTACGACCGACGTCACTGGCGTCGTGACGCTGCCGGAAGGCACGGAAATGGTCATGCCGGGTGATAACGTAGCCATGGATGTCGAGCTGATTGCTCCGATCGCCATGGACGAAGGCCTCCGCTTCGCAATTCGCGAAGGTGGCCGCACCGTGGGTGCAGGCGTGGTTTCTTCAATCAGCGCCTAAGTCCTGCGTTTCGCCGTTGATATGGAAGCCCCGGCCAGATTTATTTCTGGCCGGGGTTCCCTTTCAGATGCAATGGCAGTAGGACGAGACCCGAATTTTTGAGTTGGACGAATTAAGACTATGGACAACCAGAACATCCGCATTCGCCTTAAGGCGTACGATCATCGAGTGCTGGACAACAGCACCAAAGAGATCGTAAACACGGCGAAGCGTACGGGTGCGCGGGTTCGGGGTCCGATCCCGCTGCCGACGCATATCGAACGGTTCACGGTGAACCGCTCGCCACACGTGGATAAGAAAAGCCGCGAACAGTTCGAAATTCGGACTCACCGCCGGCTGCTCGACATTGTCGAGCCGACCCCGCAGACCGTGGACGCCCTCATGAAGCTCGACCTCGCCGCTGGCGTTGATGTCGAGATCAAACTCTAAGGTCCAGACGATGCGTACCGGATTGATTGCAAAAAAGCTGGGGATGACCCGGCTGTTTAAAGAAGACGGCACTCATGTGCCTGTGACGGTTCTGCACCTTGACGAAGTTCAGGTTGTGGATACCCGCACGAATGAGCGTGATGGCTATACAGCCGTTCAGCTCGGTCTTGGTAATGCCAAGGTGAAGAATGTCACCAAGGCAAATCGTGGCCACTTTGCCCGTACCAAGGTTGAGCCGAAGAAGCACCTCGTAGAGTTCCGCGTTGCGGAAGATGCTCTGCTTGAGGCCGGCGCAAAGCTCTCCGCTAACCATTTCGTGGTTGGGCAGAAAGTTGATGTCACGGGCCAGAGTAAGGGTAAAGGTTTTGCGGGTGTTATGAAGCGTCATAACTTCGCTGGCCTTGAAGCCTCTCACGGCGTTTCCATTAGCCACCGTTCTCATGGTTCTACGGGCCAGCGCCAGGATCCTGGCAAGGTCTTCAAGGGCAAGAAGATGGCAGGGCATATGGGTGACGAGCGTGTTACAACGCTGAACCTGGAAGTGGCAGCCGTGGATGAAGAGCGTAACCTGATCATGGTCAGGGGTGCGATTCCTGGTGCGAAGAACAGCCTTGTGCTGATTCGCGATGCAATCAAGAAGGCTCGCCACGCCGATGCGCCGTACCCGGCTGCAGTCGTAGCGGCCGCCGGTTGAGGACGAGGGGCATGGAATACGATATCAAGACCCTCGATAATGGCAGCGCTGGCTCAGTCGCGCTTCCAGAAGAGATTTTCGCGGTTTCTCCGCGTGCCGACATCATGGCGCGAGTTGTTCACTGGCAGTTGGCTAAGCGCCGCGCTGGCACGCATCGCACCAAAGGCATGGGTGAAGTTTCTGGCACGACGAAGAAGCCGTTCCGCCAGAAGGGCACCGGTTCTGCACGTCAGGGCTCGCTGCGTGCGCCGCAGTTCCGTACCGGTGGCGTTGTTCATGGTCCGGTTGTCCGTGACCACGGATACGATCTGCCAAAGAAGGTTCGTCGTCTCGGCCTGATTTCTGCGCTGTCGCAGAAGGCTGCTGCGGGCAAGCTGGTTGTGCTCGATACCGCCAATGGCGTGAGCAAGACCCGTGAAGCTGCTGCTAAGCTCAAGGTTCTCGGCTGGTCCTCCGCGTTGATCGTGGATGGTGCGGTTGATGAGCAGTTTGCTCGTGCGGTTGCGAACCTGCCGAAGATTGACGTCCTGCCGACCATCGGCGCGAACGTCTATGACATCCTCAACCACGATGTACTGGTTATTACCCGTGCGGGTCTTGAGGGTCTTAAGGAGCGTCTGGCATGACCATCTCTATCGTCATGAACGCACGTAAGACAGCTGAGAACATGTCTCAGGAAGCTCTTTACGATGTGGTCCGTTCGCCGCTGATCACGGAAAAGGCTACGCTTCTTTCGGAGCGTAATCAGGTTGTTTTCAAGGTCTCTACGACTGCAACCAAGCCGCAGATCAAGGCCGCTGTCGAAAAGCTCTTCAACGTTAAGGTTTCTGGCGTGAACACGCTGGTCCAGAAGGGTAAGACGAAGCGCGTCAAGGGTCGTCCTGGTCGCCGCTCTGACATCAAGAAGGCGTATGTACAGCTTGCAGAAGGTCAATCCATTGACCTTACAGCGAAGCTGGGCTGACGCGGGGTAATAACCATGGCACTAAAGCACTTTAATCCCACGACGCCGAGCACACGCGGCACCGTGCTGATTGATCGTAGCGAGCTCTGGAAGGGCAAGCCGGTCAAGCAGCTGACGGAAGGTAAGAACAAGTCTGGCGGTCGTAATAACCACGGCCGTACGACAGTTCGGTTCCGTGGCGGCGGGCACAAGCAGTCCTATCGTTACGTCGATTTCAAGCGTCGTAAGTTCGATGTGGGTGCAACGATTGAACGCCTTGAGTACGATCCAAATCGTACGGCGTTTATCGCGCTCATCAAGTACGATGACGGCGAGCTTGCTTACATTCTGGCTCCGCAGCGCATCAAGGTTGGCGATCGCGTCATCTCTGGCGCCCATACGGACGTGAAGCCGGGCAATGCGATGTCTCTCGGCGCTATGCCGGTTGGTACGATTGTTCACAACATTGAACTGAAGCCAGGTGCTGGCGGCAAGATGGCACGTTCCGCTGGAACGTATGCTCAGCTCGTTGGTAAAGATGCGGGCTACGCCCAGATCAAGCTTCAGTCTGGTGAACTACGTCTTGTTCGCGGCGAATGCATGGCAACGGTTGGTGCTGTCTCTAACCCAGACAACATGAACCAGCACATGGGTAAAGCTGGACGTTCCCGTTGGCTCGGACGTCGTCCGCACAACCGTGGCGTTGTCATGAACCCGGTCGATCACCCACATGGTGGTGGTGAAGGTCGTACCTCTGGTGGCCGTCATCCGGTTACGCCTTGGGGCGTTCCGACGAAGGGTTACAAGACGCGTGTTAACAAGAAGACGGATAGCCTGATCATCCGTCGCCGTAAGTCCGGCAAGTAAGAGGGGGCAAACAGAGATGGCACGTTCCGTCTGGAAGGGCCCGTTCGTTGACGGGTATCTGTTCGGTAAGGCTGAAGCGTCCCGCGCTTCGGGTCGTAATGAAGTGATCAAGATCTGGTCGCGTCGTTCGACGATCCTTCCGCAGTTCGTCGGGCTTACGTTCGGCGTCTATAATGGTCACAAGTTCCTGCCTGTGCAGGTCACGGAGAACATGGTCGGTCACAAGTTCGGTGAATTCTCACCGACACGGACCTACACCGGTCATGGCTCTGACAAGAAGTCGAAGCGGGGCTGAAAATGAGCAAGCCGAAGCACATCCGCACGCTTGCTGATACGGAAGCGCAAGCAATTACGCGTAACATCCGTGTTAGCCCGCGTAAGCTGAACCTGGTTGCGGCAATGATCCGTAACCAGCCAGCTGACAAGGCTATTGCCGCTCTGACCTTCTCGCGTCGTCGTATCGCGCAGCAGGTTAAGAAGACTCTTGAGAGCGCCGTGGCCAACGCTGAGAACAATCATCAGCTGGACGTTGATCGTCTGGTTGTGAAGACGGCTGAAGTCGGCAAGTCCATCGTCATGAAGCGTTTTCACGCTCGTGGCCGTGGTCGTTCGGCTCGCGTTGAAAAGTTCTTCAGCCACCTGAAGATTGTTGTGGCCGAAGCTGCAGAAGCGTCGGAAACCAGCGAAGAGCAGAAGGCAGCTTGATCCATGGGACATAAGGTCAATCCAATCGGGCTTCGGCTCGGTGTTAACCGTACCTGGGATAGCCGCTGGTACGCAGGTGCAGACTATGCACGTCTTCTTCATGAAGACCTTAAGCTGCGTGCATTCCTGCGTCGCAAGCTGTCTGGTGCTGGCGTCTCTCGTGTTGTTATTGAGCGTCCGGCAAAGAAGCCCCGCGTAACGATCTACGCTGCCCGTCCGGGTGTCGTGATCGGTAAGAAGGGTCAGGACATTGATGCACTGCGTAAGGAACTGAGCCGTATGGCGAAGACCGACGTAGCGCTGAACATCGTTGAGATCCGTAAGCCGGAAATCGACGCAACTCTGGTTGCTGAAAACATTGCTCAGCAGCTTGAGCGTCGCGTTGCTTTCCGCCGCGCCATGAAGCGCGCAATCCAGTCTGCAATGCGTCTGGGCGCCCAGGGCATCCGTATTACTTGCAGCGGACGTCTGGGTGGTGCCGAAATCGCACGTGACGAGAAGTATCGTGAGGGACGTGTGCCGTTGCATACGCTCCGCGCTGATATTGACTATGGCACGGCGACGGCCAAGACGACTTATGGAACCTGCGGTGTGAAGGTCTGGATCTTCAAGGGTGAGATCCTGGCTCATGACCCCCTGGCACAAGACCGTCGTGCCGCGGAGCAGGCTCCGCAACGTTGAATTGTAGGCGAAAGCCTACAGTTCCATTGCTGGTGCTGATTGAGGATTTAACAACATGCTTTCCCCAAAGCGGACAAAGTTTCGTAAAGCTCACAAAGGCCGTATCCACGGCCTGGCGAAAAGCGGAACGCAGCTGAACTTCGGTGCATATGGTCTGAAGGCTCTTGAGCCAGAGCGGATCACGGCCCGTCAGATCGAAGCGTCCCGTCGTGCTATTACTCGTGCGATGAAGCGTGCCGGTCGCGTCTGGATTCGTATTTTTCCTGACCTTCCGGTCTCGACAAAGCCTGCAGAAGTGCGTATGGGCTCGGGCAAGGGTTCCCCAGAGTACTGGGCAGCTCGTGTCAAGCCAGGTCGCATCCTGTTTGAGATCGAAGGCGTTCCGCCGGAAGTCGCTCGCTTGGCACTGAGCCTGGGAGCTGCAAAGCTTCCGATCAAGACCAAGTTCGTTCAGCGTATCGGAGACGCGTAAGATGGCCGACACGTACAAGCCTACAGATCTGCGCGCGAAGAGCGAGGACGAGCTGAACGTTCTGCTCATCGATCTGAAGCGTGAACAGATCAATCACCGTTTTGCGGCTGCCACCGGGCAGTCGGAAAACACCAGCCGTGTTAAGGTCGTGCGTCGTGCTGTCGCGCGCATCAAGACACTGGCTCATCAATCGAAGAACCGTGCGGGCGCCCAAACGTCCGCCGCAAAGTCCTGAGAGGAGACGGACGATGCCAAGGCGCGTCCTGACAGGGCGAGTAACGAGCGACAAGATGGACAAGACGGTTACCGTTCTTGTTGATCGTCGTATCATGCACCCGCTCTATAAGAAATTCATCCGCCGCTCCAAAAAGTATGCGGCTCATGATGAAGCCAATGTCTGCCAAATTGGCGATCTGGTTCGCATTGAAGAATGTGCACCGATTTCCAAGCGCAAGACTTGGTCTGTCGTCGCACGCAACGGAGAGGACATGGCTTCGGCTTCCTCTTCCGTCAGCGCATAAGGGGGTAGGCACATGATTCATCCCGAGACCAACCTTGACGTCGCCGATAATTCCGGTGCGCGTCGGGTGCAGTGCATCAAGGTGCTGGGCGGCTCCAAGCGGAAGACTGCCTCGGTCGGCGACATCATTGTCGTATCCGTTAAGGAAGCCATTCCCCGCGGTAAGGTGAAGAAGGGTGACGTCCATCAGGCCGTTATCGTTCGTACGTCTTATCCGGTACGTCGTGCAGACGGATCTGCGATCCGTTTTGACAAGAATGCTGCTGTGCTGATTAACAAGCAGCAGGAGCCGATTGGCACGCGTATCTTTGGCCCGGTCGTTCGTGAACTGCGTGCTCGCAAGTTCATGAAGATTATCTCCCTGGCGCCGGAGGTGCTGTAATGGCTGCACGTATTAAAAAAGGCGATCAGGTCCTCGTTCTTTCCGGCAAGTCCCGGGGTGTTCGTGGCGAAGTCCTTTCAGTGATGCCAAAGGCTGAGAAAGCTGTCGTTCGCGGCGTAGCTATCGCTAAGCGTCACACGAAGCCCAACCGCGCAGGTGGCGAAGGTGGTATTATCGAGCAGGAAATGCCGATCCATCTGTCCAACCTAAAGCTGGTTGATCCCAAGAGCGGTAAGCCGACACGCGTTGGTTTTCGGGTTCTTGAAGACGGTCGCAAAGTTCGTGTTGCTAAGGCAACCGGCGAAGTGATCGAAGGCTGAGGAACGCAAAAATGAGCGATAACAACACCGCTTTGCCGCGTATGCAGCAGCGCTACGAAGAAATTCTTCGTAAGCAGCTTCTTGAGCAGTTCGGCTACGCAAACCCAATGCAGGTTCCTAAGCTCGAGAAGATCGTGCTGAACATGGGCGTTGGCGAAGCTGCTGGCGACCAGAAAAAGCTGGATGCAGCAGTTGCTGAAATGGCAGCGATTTCCGGTCAAAAGCCGGTTAAGACGCTGGCACGCAAGGCTATTGCTGGCTTCAAGATCCGTGAAGGTCTTCCGATCGGTTGTAAGGTTACTCTGCGTCGTCAGCGTATGTATGAGTTCCTCGACCGTCTCGTGACGATCGCAATGCCCCGCATTCGTGATTTCCGTGGTCTTCCGGCAAACAAGGGCTTTGATGGTCGTGGCAACTTCGCCATGGGCATCAAGGAACAGATTGTTTTCCCGGAAATCGAATATGACAAGATCGATGCCGTTCGCGGTATGGACATCATCTTCGTGACCACTGCAAAGACCGATGCCGAAGCAAAGGCTCTGCTGAAGGCCTTCGATCTGCCGTTCGCAGGTTGATCAGGTAATTTTTCAGACCGATCGCGACTAAAAATAAGGATTCGGCCTTCCATTGGAAGGCCGCTTTCCTTTATAGACACGCTGATTGGAAAACCGTCGGGATAGGCCTGACAGGTTCCGGGAGAAAATTCGAGATGGCGAAGATCTCAGCGGTTAACCGTAATAACCATCGCGCAGCTCTTGCGAAGCGCGATAAGGAAAAGCGGACCGCTCTTAAAAACATCATCAAGGATCGTTCCCTTTCGGTTGAAGACCGATTTGAAGCGACTCTTAAGCTGGCACAAATGCCACGTAACGGATCCGCAACGCGCGTCCGTCTTCGTTGCAAGCTGACCGGTCGTCCCCGTGCTAACTACCGTAAGTTCGAGCTTTGCCGTATCGCTCTGCGTGATCTTGCGTCCGCCGGCCAGATTCCTGGCATGGTCAAGTCGAGCTGGTAAGGGATAGATCGAATGTCGTTGTCTGATCCACTGGGTGATATGCTTACCCGGATCCGTAATGCTCAGCGTGCTCGCCATGCTGCCTGCGTTGCGCCCGCTTCTAAGCTTCGCACAAACGTGCTTGAGGCTCTGAAGCGTGAAGGTTACATCCGTGGTTTTTCCACGGAAGAAGTCCGCAAGGGCGTATCGCAGCTCCGTATTGAGCTGAAGTACGTTGAAGGGCAGCCGGTCATTAAGGAAATCCATAGGGTCTCCAAGCCTGGCCGTCGTGTCTATTCGAAGATCAAGGAACTTCCGCGCGTTTATGCCGGCCTTGGTGTGTCGATCCTGTCCACCCCGCGTGGCGTCCTTTCGGACGTCGAGGCCCGCGCTGCCAATGTTGGCGGCGAGGTTCTCTGCCGCGTCTTCTGAGGAGGGTCGCATGTCTCGCGTAGGTAAATATCCCGTAGAAGTTCCGGCAGGTGTGCAGGTCGCAGTTGCCAACGGTGTCTTCACGGCCAAAGGCAAGCTTGGTGAACTGAGCTTCCCGGTTTCTCGTCACGTGGACGTGAAAATCGAAGACAACTCAGTTGCAGTTGCTCCGATTGGTCGTCGCTCCCGTGAAAACTGGACGATGTGGGGAACGACGCGCGCTCTGATCGCAAATATGGTCAAGGGTGTGTCTGTTGGTTTCACCAAGGGTCTTGAAATCCAGGGTACGGGTTTCCGTGCCGCTGTTCAGGGATCCAATCTGGTGATGAACCTCGGCTTCTCGCACGATGTCGTTTATCCGATTCCGGCCGGTATCAAGATCACCACGCCGCGTCCGACCGCTATTGTTGTTGAAGGCAACGACAAGCAGCGCGTTGGTCAGGTCGCTCTCGATATTCGCAGCTTCCGCAAGCCTGAGCCATACAAGGGCAAGGGCGTTCGTTATGACACGGAAGTTCTGCGTCGCAAGGAAGGTAAGAAGAAGTAATGGCATCGCAGCAAGGATTGCAGGAACGTCGCCGTCAGCGGCTGCGTTTCCAGCTTCGTCGCAAGAGCGGCGGCCGGCCGCGTTTGTCGGTCTTCCGTTCCAGCAAGCACATTCACGCCCAGATCATCGACGATGCACAGGGTCGTACTCTTGCCAGCGCGTCTACGCTGGAAAAAGAGCTTCGCGACAATGGCAACACCGGTGCTAACGTGGACGCAGCTTCGGCGATCGGCAAGCTGATCGCGGAACGTGGCTTGGCAGCTGGCGTGACGGCCGTCGTGTTTGATCGCGGCGCTTATGTCTATCATGGCCGGGTCAAGGCCCTGGCAGAGGCTGCCCGTGAGGGCGGACTCTCGTTCTAAGGAGGATCACACATGGCACGTGAGCCAAGAGAAGGCGGCCGTGGTGGTCGTGAGCGCGAGCAGGGCGATGATCTGGTCGACAAGCTCGTAACCATCAATCGTGTTGCCAAGGTTGTTAAGGGTGGCCGTCGCTTTGCTTTCGCAGCGCTGGTTGTCGTTGGCGATCAGAAGGGACGTGTTGGTTACGGTGCGGGTAAAGCTCGTGAAGTGCCGGAAGCCATTCGTAAGGCTACTGAGCGCGCTAAGCGCACGATGATTCGCGTACCAATGAAGGAGGGTCGTACCCTTCATCATGATACGTCTGGCCATTATGGTGCTGGCAAGGTGGTTGTTCGTGCAGCGGAAGCTGGTACGGGTATCATCGCTGGTGGTCCGATGCGTGCGGTTTTCGAGAGCCTAGGTGTTAACGACGTTGTCGCTAAGAGCCTTGGAACGCGTAACCCGCACAACATGATCAAGGCTACGTTCGCTGCTCTTGAAAAGGCAAGCAGCCCTCGCAACGTCGCTTCGCGTCGTGGCAAAAAGGCCGCTGAGCTTTTCGGTAAGCGCGAGCAGGCTCAGACTGAGGAGACTGCAAATGTCTGAAAACGGTAAGACCGTTCAGGTAAAGCAGATCGCTTCTGTCATTGGTCGCAAACCGGGCCAGGCTGAGACCATTGTTGGTCTTGGTCTGCGCGGTATCGGTTCCACCCGTACGCTGGAAGATACTCCGGCTGTGCGTGGGATGATCCGCAAGGTTGCCCACCTCATCCAGGTGGAGGGTTGAAATGAACCTTAACGAACTGCGCGATAACGAGGGCTCTCGGTATCGCAAGAAGCGCCTAGGACGTGGCATTGGTTCCGGTAAGGGTAAGACCTCCGGACGTGGTGTTAAGGGTCAGAAGGCTCGTGAAGGCGTCTCGCTGAATGGCTTTGAAGGTGGTCAGCTTCCGCTGTATCGCCGTATGCCTAAGCGTGGCTTCGTGAACATCTTCCGTAAGGAATATGCTCCGGTGAACCTTGGCGCGATTTCGAAGGCTATCGAAGCAGGTAAGCTGGATAAGTCGGCTCCTGTCACAGAAGCAACGCTGCGCGCTGCTGGGCTTGTCAACGGCAAGACCCATGGTGTTCGTCTTCTTGCGAAGGGTGAACTTTCGCATGGCGTGACCATCGAAGTTGACGGTGCTTCTGCGGCAGCTCTTGCTGCCGTCGAGAAGGCCGGTGGCTCCGTTAAGGTGCTCGCACCGAAGAAGGAAGTTCAGGCTGAAGCCTGAGCTTTCCTCTCCCAGATTTATCTGGGGTATGGTTAGATAGTGAACAGCGTCCCGTGCAGATGTGCGGCGACGCTGTTTTCATGAAAGGACAGGTGGATGGCTTCCGCAGCAGAGCAGCTCGCCGCCAATCTCAATATGAGTTCCTTTGCCAAGGCGACTGAACTCAAGAAGCGTATCTGGTTTACGCTTCTGGCCCTTATCGTTTATCGGCTTGGAACATACATTCCTGTTCCTGGTGTTGATGCGACAGTCATGGGTCAGCTGCTGGCACAGCATCAGGGTGGCATTCTGGGCATGTTTGACATGTTCACGGGTGGCGCTCTCGGACGCATGACTGTGTTCGCCCTGAACATCATGCCGTACATCAGTGCATCAATTATCATTCAGCTTCTTTCGACAGCTCTTCCATCCATGGAAGCAATGAAGAAGGAAGGTGAGGCGGGGCGTAAAAAGCTTAACCAGTACACCCGCTACCTCACTGTTTTTATTGCACTTTTCCAAGCGTACGGTATCGCTGTTGGTTTGGAGAACATGACGTCTCATGGCGCAAGCGCTGTGGTGATGCCGGGTGCCTTCTTCCTCGCGTCGTGTGTCGTGACGCTGGTTGGTGGCACGATGTTCTTGATGTGGCTTGGCGAGCAGATCACATCACGGGGTGTCGGTAACGGTATTTCACTGATTATTTTCGCGGGTATTGTCGCCAATTTGCCTCATGCGCTGGCCAGCCTTTTTGAACTGGGCCGCACCGGGGCATTGTCTCCGATTTTCGTGATGATCTTTCTGGTTATGGCGATCGCTGTCATTGCCTTTATCGTCTTCATGGAGCAGGCACAGCGTCGTGTTGTGATCCAGTATCCGAAGCGTCAGATTGGCAATCGCATGTTCGGCGGTGATTCCACGCATATGCCGTTGAAGGTAAACACGGCGGGTGTAATCCCTCCCATTTTTGCTTCTTCCGTATTGCTGATTCCTGTGACGATTTCAGGATTCATGAACGGGCATAATATGCCGGGCTGGCTTTCCGTTCTTGGGCAGCAGCTTGGTCAGGGACAGCCTCTTTATATGCTGTTCTATGCCGCAATGATTCTGTTTTTCTCTTACTTCTACGCTGCTGTGACATTCAATCCTGAAGAAACGGCTGAAAATCTGCGTAAGCAGGGCGGCTTTATTCCGGGTATTCGTCCGGGAGCAAGCACCGCGTCATATTTCGATCGGATTCTGTCGAGGCTGACCACGATCGGTGCTCTGTATCTGGTCGTTGTCTGTCTCCTGCCGCAGATTTTGATCAGCAAGTACAACGTGCCATTTTATTTTGGCGGTACGAGCCTCATCATTATTGTGTCGGTCACAATCGATACCGTGACGCAGGTCCAGTCTCATCTTGTTGCCCACCAGTATCAGGGGCTGATCCGCAAGCAGCGTAGCCGTGGTTCCAGGAATGGCATTTCGGGAGGAAATAAGCGTCGATGAATATCATTCTTCTTGGCCCTCCCGGGGCAGGCAAGGGGACGCAGGCGAAACGTCTTGAGCAGCTTTATGGGCTAAAGCAGATCTCGACTGGAGATATGCTGCGGGCGGAAGTTGCTGCGGGAACGCCAATCGGCAAGGAAGCAAAAGCCATTATGGAGAAAGGGGAGTTTCTTCCTGATCCGATAATGGTGAAGATGATCCAGGGACGGATTGCCCAGCCAGATTGTGCTCAAGGGTTCATTCTGGATGGTTTCCCAAGAACGGAAAGCCAGGCGGAAGCACTTGATGCCATGTTGGGCACCGACGGATTGAAGATTGACGCCGTCATTCTTCTGGATGTCGCCGAAGATCAGCTTGTCGAGCGTATTGCCAGTCGTACTGCGGAAGATGGTACACGTCGGCCAGATGACAATCCTGAGGTGGTGAGATCTCGTCTTGATATCTATCGCCGTCAGACTGCACCAATCCTTCCTTATTATGAGAAGGCTGGTCGTTTGAAGCATGTTGATGGAATGCTGGGCGTTGACGAAGTGGGTGCAGAGATTGATTCACTCATCGGAAAGACCGCAAAAAATTGAAGAAATGAGAATGATCACGAAGAAGTGATCATTCTCATTTGACTCAAGGGGGGTGCCCGGTATATTGCGCGCCCTCGACATATCTGCAGCGTAGAGGTGGCCTGTGTTCCGGAATCGGACTGGGAGCTGACATGCCTGCGATGCAATCGATCCGGTTTCGACCGGACATGAAACAGGCTGACGCGGTCAATTGATCGCGTCGATGGGAGAATTGGCGTGGCACGTATTGCCGGCGTAAACATTCCGACCAACAAGCGGGTGGTCATCAGCCTGCGCTATGTCTACGGCATTGGCCCGTCGACCGCGCAGGCAATCTGCAGCAAGCTCGGTATCCCCGATGCAAAGCGCGTTAACGAACTGTCTGACGATGAGATCGTAAAGATCCGTGAGCTGATCGATGGCGAATTCCGCGTCGAAGGTGATCTGCGTCGTGAGACGGCCATGAACATCAAGCGTCTGATGGATCTGGGCTGCTACCGCGGTCTGCGTCATCGTCGCGGCCTTCCGGTCCGCGGTCAGCGTACGCACACGAATGCACGTACCCGTAAGGGTAAGGCAGTGGCGATTGCTGGCAAGAAGAAGGTCACGCGCTAATTCGCGCCTGACTGCTTCACTCTGACGCTTCTCGCTAACTTTTAGGACGACCTCTATTATGGCTAAGGCCGCAGCACCGCGCATTCGTAAGAAAGAGCGCAAGAATATTATCTCTGGCGTTGCACACGTGCTTTCCACGTTCAACAACACCATGATCACGATCTCTGACGCGCAGGGTAATGCCATTGCATGGTCCTCCTCGGGCGCACAGGGCTTCAAGGGCTCGCGTAAGTCCACACCGTATGCGGCACAGGTTGCTGCAGAAGACGCAGGCCGTAAGGCTCGCGAGCACGGTATGGAAACGCTTGAGATCGAAGTGTCCGGTCCGGGTTCGGGGCGTGAAAGTGCTCTTCGTGCGCTGCAGGCTGTTGGCTTCACCATTACGTCCATCCGTGACATGACGCCGGTGCCCCATAACGGCTGCCGTCCGCGCAAGCGTCGTCGCGTTTGAGTGATGCCATGCCGTACATTCGTGAGGATGTACGGCATGTGTAGTGATTGCATCTCCCTCCGCACGATTTGTGCGGGCCAGGTGCCGCCAATTTTTGTTGGCGGGCTTCGTTGTTTGAAAGGCCACGACCTTGGTTCTCCAGAAAAACTGGCAGTCCCTCATCAAGCCGGAGAAGCTTGAAGTCGAGCCCGGCCCGGTTGCCTCGCGCATCGCCACAGTCGTGGCGGAGCCGCTGGAGCGCGGTTTCGGTATGACGCTCGGTAATGCGCTGCGTCGTATTCTTCTGTCCTCACTTCAGGGCGCTGCAGTAACTGCCATTCAGATTGATGGCGTGCTGCATGAGTTCTCTGCTGTACCTGGCGTGCGTGAAGACGTAACGGACATCGTCCTGAACGTTAAGCAGCTTGCTCTGCGTATGCACAGTGAGGGACCGAAGCGCATGATTCTCACGGCGACTGGTCCGGGAGAAGTAAAGGCAGGGCAGATTCAGGCCGGGCATGATATTGAAATCATGAACCCTGATCTTGTGATCTGCACCCTTGATGATGGTGTGAAGCTCGGAATGGAGTTCACCGTCAACATGGGCAAGGGTTACGTTGCTGCTGTTGCAAACCGTCCGGAAGATGCTCCGATTGGTATGATTCCGATCGATGCAATCTACTCACCGGTTCGCCGCGTGTCTTACAAGGTCGAGCAGACCCGCGTTGGTCAGGTCACTGACTACGATAAGCTGCTGCTGACGGTTGAGACGAACGGTGCTGTAACGCCGGAAGACAGTCTGGCTCTTGCTGCGCGTATTCTTCAGGATCAGCTTCAGCTGTTCATCAATTTTGATGAGCCGCGTCCGGTCCAGCATGAAGAGCCGCAGGACGACCTGCCGTTCAACCGCAATCTTCTTCGCAAGGTTGACGAGCTCGAGCTTTCGGTGCGTAGCGCCAACTGCCTCAAGAACGACAACATTGTTTACATTGGCGATCTGGTGCAGAAGTCCGAACAGGAAATGCTCCGTACGCCAAACTTCGGGCGTAAATCGCTCAACGAGATCAAGGAAGTTCTCACCGGTATGGGGCTGTCGCTCGGCATGAGCGTCCCGGCCTGGCCGCCCGAGAACATCGAGGATCTGGCCAAGCGTCTCGACGAGACGTTCTGAGAACTTTCAAGGTAAGGAAAACTAGCAATGCGTCATGGTGTGAGCGGGCGTAAGCTCAATGTCACCTCTTCTCACCGCGCTGCCATGTTCCGCAACATGGCCGTCGCACTCATCAAGCACGAGCAGATCACGACGACTCTGCCGAAGGCGAAAGAACTTCGTCCGGTTGTTGAGAAGCTGATCACTCTCGGTAAGCGCGGTGACCTGCACGCTCGTCGTCAGGCATTCGCTCAGCTGCGTGATGACACGGTTGTCAGCAAGCTCTTCAGCACGGTTGCTGAGCGCTACAAGGCTCGTGCCGGTGGCTACTCTCGCGTTCTGAAGGCTGGCGTACGCTACGGCGATAACGCCGACATGGCAGTCATTGAACTCGTAGAGCGTGATGTCGATGCCAAGGGCCAGGACAGCGGTCCGAAGCCAGTTGCAGAAGAGCAGGAAGCCGCCTGAGGCTTCTCGTTTTGAGACGAAAAAAAGGCCGGTGCAGCAATGCACCGGCCTTTTTTTTATTCTGCGGTTCACATTGCTGTGCAGAGTGTGTAGTTTTGCCACATCTCTTGCAGGACGATTCCCGTCTGGTTTGTTAACCGGCTGTTTTTCTCCCGCCCGTCAGGGCGGGGAGGGTATCTCTTTCCTGAAGGTCAACAATCTGTTGGCCTCGCTGTCCTGCATAATTTTGAGAAACGGGTCCGAGCACTCTCGTAGGGCCCGCAACGACGCCTCCCATATCTGTTTCGGCAATGAGGCCGAAGCAGGTTCGTGACGCGCCTATGCCTGGAGAGCATGAAAATGTCCGAAACAGCCGCACCTAAACGCGGACTAGCGGAAATTCTTGGCATCCCACGCGCCCTTTTCTGGGCTTTTGTTGGTCAGCTTCTATTCATGGTGGGAGACGGTGTTGAAGCCGGATATCTCGACACCTACATGCTGCACCACGGCCACTCCCAAGGGTTCGTCAACGAACTCTTCACTCTTTACGGCATCACGGTCATGATTGCCGCCTGGTTCTCCGGGCCTCTCTCTGATCTGATGGGCCCCAAGAAGGTCATGTGGATCGGTCTGGTCCTTTGGGCTCTTCTGGAAGTCTGCTTCCTGACGTTCGGGCTCGGTCCGAATAGCGGGCCGATGATTCTTCTCTTTTATGCGCTGCGTGGATTTGCCTATCCGCTGTTCGCATACGGTTTCCTTGTGTGGATTGCTGCCGCAACTCCGGCTGCCATGCTTGGATCGGCTGCTGGATGGTTCTGGTTCTCTTTCTCTGCGGGCCTGCCGACACTTGGCTCCCAGTTTGCACGCTATACGATCCCATATCTTGGTGAACTCAAGACGTTCTGGTGCTCACTTGGTCTGGTGATTATCGGTGGCCTCGTCGCATTGCTGTTCACGCACGAGCCTACGGGTAAGAAGCGTCTGCTGCCTGATCATGTGCCAACCAAGGATATCTTCTTTGGCTCGCTGAGCATCATGTGGCGTGAGCCTAAGACGACGATTGCGGGCATTGTCCGTATTATCGACACGTCTTCGGAATATGCATTCCTTGCGATCATGCCAGCGTTCTTCGTGGATCAGCTGCATTTCAGCCTGGAACAGTGGCTCAATCTGCTGTCGCTGATCTTCCTCAGCAACATTCTTTTCAACCTTGTCTCCGGCATGGTTGCTGACACTCTGGGCCATCGTTTCGTGGTGTCGGTCTTTGGTGGCATCGGTGGCTTCATTGCCATCCCGCTGTTCTACTATGTGCCGATCTGGTACCCGGGGAATTTCTGGGCCGTGGCTGCTGCCGGCATTTTCTATGGTGCGACCGTTGCTGCATTCGTGCCGCTTTCCGGCCTGATGCCGCAAATCTGCCCACGTGAAAAAGCCGCTGCACTTTCCATTCTCGGCTTGGGCGCAGGTGCTTCTACCTGGGTTGGACCAGCAATCGTTTCGCTCTGTGGGGCCGTTTTTGGTCCGGGCATGAGCTATGTGATCTGGACGTTTGCCGTAATTTATCTCGCTTCTGCGGGAATGACGCTGGCTCTCAAGATTTCTCCTGAAGCTCGCCGTTATACGGAAGAAGCTGCAGCGCGCGGCGAAGTGAGCACGACTGTCGGGCACTAAGGCCCATCAGTCACACCTTCGTTGTTAAGTTGTAAAAGAAGAGGGGTGGTTCGTTATCGAACTGCCCCTGTTTTTGTATGTTCTTGATGGAATGATCTCGGAGTTAAAAATTATGGATGCTGATCTGGCTTCATATCTGGATGAGAGTGTGCCGTCGTTGCAGGAGGGGGCTGAACGTCTTGTGGATTGTACCGGCGCAAAGAAAAATATTTGCTCATTTGTAAGAGAAAGTCGGGCCGTGGTGGCGGATCTGATGGTGGATCAGCCATTTTTCTTGCTGCTGTCCGCTTTTGTCAGCGGTCTGTTGTTAGGACGTAGTCTTTTTTCAGGAAAGAAACCTTCCTGAGGCACATGACGTTACGACATGACCACGACCTATAATTCAAGGATCATGTCCCATGCTGCATTATGCTATCGTTTTCTTCATTATTTCTATCATTGCCGGTGTGTTCGGCTTTTCGGGCATTTCCGCAGCAACCGCTGGTATTGCCAAGCTGTTTTTCATCATCTTCCTGGTACTTGCTGTTCTGGCCATTCTGGCTGGCGTTGCCGGGCTACACGCTCTCTAAGCGCTGTATCCTTCGCCGGATGAGGGCATAAAAAAGGGCGGGATGAAAATCCCGCCCTTTTTGTTTTCAGCGTCCGTTTTTGTCTTTCTGGATGAAAGAGGGAAGCAAAGGGTTGTCTGTCTGAAGAGAGGCTTTCGTTGGGAGGTCTTTTACATTCCAGCCGCCGCCAAGATCAGTCAGCAGAGCAACTTCAGCATTGAATTGCTGCTGGCGAATGCTCAGTTGGCTCTCTTCATACTGAAGAGCGGTCTGCTGTGCTGTAATGACGGTCGTGTAAATCTGGGTGCCGGCGAGATACTCATTCATGGAGACCCGTACGGCAGCCTGGGCACTTGCGACGGCTTGGTTCTGAAGTCCTAGCTGCTGATCAAGGTAATGCAGATTCGACATCTGATCTTCCGTGTCTTGCATGGCTGCAAGAACAGTCTGTCGATATGTGGCGACCGCATTATCGTAGTCTGCCTCGGCTTCACGGATAGCAGCAGTTCGTGCGCCGCCCTGGAAGATCGTTTCCGTGGCAGCCGCGCCCAGGCCCCAGGTACGGGTAGCGGTCTGGATCAGTTGCTGGAGCGGATTACCGCTATAACCATAAGATGCAGAGAGCGTGATTTCCGGGAAGAACGCGCCAATCGCATATCCGATTTCGGCATTATAGGCTTCCATGTTGCGCTCAGCCTGGGCGACGTCCGGTCGGCGTTCAAGGATCATGGAAGGAACGGCTACAGGAGCTGCAGGAATCTCCTTGGGAAGCAATGCTGGAGCGATCGTCACGTCTGCCGGTGCGCGACCGGTCAGCATTGCAATGGCATGCTCATATTGGGCGCGGGCAATATGAGCATTGGCGAGGCTGGCTTCGGTGGATTGCAGAAGATACCGGGCCTGCAGAACGCTTGTTGGGTCAGCAACGCCTGCCTCAAGCTGGTTTTCAAGAATTTTGAGATTGTCCCGGTATAGGCCCACGTTGCGCGTATAGAGATCGACCAAACTGTCCTGATATCGCAGGCTGAAATAGTCCTGCGCCAGTGTCAATTGATAGGACAGGCGCATGCTTGCAACCAGCGCGGCGTCGCCCTGCGTTGCAGCAACCTGCTGCTGAACCTGCCGCCGTATTTTTCCCCAGACATCAACCGTCCAGCTTGCAGATGGGCCGGTTGCCCAAGTGTTGCTCGTGTAAGACTGTGATGAGGTGTAGGTGAAACCACCACTGGTGCTTGAGGCACTGCTGCCCTGCGAATTCCTGTTGAAGCTGAAATTCCCGCTCAGTGTGGGGTACAGGCTTGCCTTGATGGAATCGATGGTCGCCGCGGCTTTGCGATACTGCGCTTCGTATTCCTTCAGGCTCTGATTGGATGTCGCGATGCGTTCTTCCAGATCATTGAGAAGCGGATCATTGAAGATGGTCCACCAGTCGCCTTTGGGCATCTGAACCAGATCCGGGCGTGCCTTGTTCCAGCCGGCTGGTGGCGGCACTTCTTTGAAGTGTGGAGAAATGACTGCCGAAGGACGATGGTAATTCGGTCCAACCATGCACCCACTCAGGAAAGGCACGGCTGCTGCTCCCAGCAGAAAAGTACGCAGGGAAGGCATACGAAGGACGGTCATCAGATTTCCGTTTCCCGGGGCGAGATGTGAAGCAGAATGGCAAAGTTATGCCGGGCGCGGCCGAGCATCTTTCCAAAACGATCGAGATAAAGGAACACGACGGGCGTGCTGTAGAGCGTGAGAAGCTGGCTGACCATCAGCCCACCCAGAATGGCGATGCCAAGCGGGCGGCGCAGTTCGCAGCCATATCCATTCCCGAAGACGAGAGGCACGGCACCAAAGGCTGCAGCCAGAGACGTCATGAGGATCGGGCGGAACCGCAGAACGCTCGCCTGCTGGATAGCCTCAAAAGCTGTTGCGCCCTCGCGTTGTGCGACAAGAGCACAGTCGATCAGCATGATCGCATTCTTCTTGACGATACCAATCAGAAGAATGACGCCAATCATCGCCATGAGTGAGAACTCCTGCCCAAACAACTGAAGGGCGAGAAGGGCGCCGACGCCAGCAGAGGGCAGGGTGGACAGGATCGTCAAGGGATGGATCAGGCTCTCATAGAGCATACCCAGAACGATATAGACCGCCGCAAGAGCAGCAAGGATCAGCAAAGGCTCATCACTGACAGACTTCTGGAAAGCTGCGGCATTGCCTGCAAATCCACCATGAATAGTGGGCGGAACATGCAGTTTGACCATAGCCGCTTCGACAGCCTGAACGGCAGGTCCAAGAGATGCACCTGGCGCCAAATTGAAAGACACGGTTGTAGCGACGGAAAGTCCATCATGATTGACCGTCAGGGCCGTGTTCGTGGCGCGCTGATATCCAAGCACCGAAAGCGGCACCATGTTGGAAACGCTAGTGGCAACAGCTGCACCGCTAGACGCGGATTTTCCGCCTGCCAAAGCATTCGCCACGGAGTTGATGTAAGACTGTTCGCTCTGAGAGAGGGTGCTGGTTGTGGTGTCGGCTCGAACACGCAGGTTGTTCGAAGACGTGCCGCCTGCGGCGGTTCCACCAGATGCGCTAACCCACATCTGTTTCAGCGTTTCGGGGCTTTCCCAGTATCTCGGAGCGACTTCCATCACCACATGATACTGGTTCAGATTCCCGTAAATGACGGAAGCTGAACGCTGACCAAACGCATCGTAGAGTGTATTGGCTATGAGTTGGGGCGTGATGGAATAGCGGGAAGACATATCCCGGTTGATCGCAATGGCAATGGCCTGACCGCCTTCCTCTACGTTGGACGAAACATCCATGAGCAGGGGAATTTTTGAGAGCGCTGCAACAATTTTAGGCGTCCACTCATAGAGCTCTTCGGCAGATGGGCCTTCCAGCGAGTACTGATAGGCTGCGTCTCCCGAGCGCGCACCAATACGGACTGCCCCTGGAGCCATAAGGCGGAGTTGCGCGCCTGGAACGTGCGAGAACGCCCGGTTGATGCGTTGAACCGTCGCAGCCAGATCGTCCTTACGTTCCTCTTTAGACTTCAGAGCGACAAAAAGATTGGCGGAATTGGCCGAGCGTCCGCCTGCGCCACCCATAACCCCCGCAACATCCCTGTCTGCTGCGACGACTTTCATGGCGCGGGCGGTAATGTCTTTCAGGGACTGAAAGGACACGGACTGATCGGCGACGAGACGCCCCATGAGTTGCCCGGTATCTTCAGACGGAAAGAAGCCCTTGGGCATTTTCACAAAGAGAACACCGGCCAGAATCAGTGTTGCTGGCAAGGACATAACGATCAGGAATGGATGCCGAAGGCTCCATCCGAGTGACTGTTCATACCCTTTGGCGACCCGGTCGATCATGCATTCAAGCATGGAACCAATTCTGCCCCAGAAGCCCTGTGAGGCTACGGGCGCAGAGCTGAGGATCAGGGCGCTGAGCATCGGGGTGAGGGAGAGGGACAGCACCATGGAGATGGTCAGCGTGATAACCATGACCATTGCGAACTCATGGAATAACCGACCCGCAATGCCGCCCATGAACATGATGGGAGCGAAAACCACAATCAGGGACACGGTGATGGATAAAACCGTAAAGGCAACCTCGCTTGCCCCGAGAATTGCGGCTTCCACCCGCTCATGACCCATTTCCATATAACGGGTAATGTTCTCAAGCACGACGATGGCATCGTCCACAACGAAGCCGGTGGAGATTGTCAGAGCCATCAGAGACATATTGTCGAGCTGATAACCCAGCAGCGACATCACCCCGAATGTTCCGATGATCGAGATGGGGACGACGATCGCTGGAATGAGAATGGCGGACAGGCTGCGCAGAAACAGCAGTACAACGACGACGACCAGCACCACGGCTATGATGAGAGTTTGTTTCGTATCATTCAGGGACGCGCGGATTGTCTTGGATCGGTCAATCAGGACGTTGATATGGGTGTTGCCCGGCATTGCCGACTGAAGAATGGGAAGGCGCTTGCGAATACCATCAACCGTCTTGATGACGTTGGCCCCCCCCTGTGTGAACACCGTACAGATGATGGCGCGCTGGCCATTGAGGAAGCCCGTCTGGCGCAGATCTTCAACGCTGTCATTGACTTCCGCGACGTCTGTCAGGCGGACGGGTTGGCTGTTGCGATAGGCGACGACCAGCCCACGATAATCCACGGCCTTGCTGGCCTGATCGTTGGTGGACAGCATGAGGCGCGTGCCGTGGGAGTCAATGAAGCCCTTCGGCGTGTGAGCATTAGCCGATGCAAGTGCTGCGCGAACATCTTCGAAACCAATGCCATACCGGAACAGGCGGAGAGGATTCAGTTCTACGCGAACCGCAGGGAGGGAACTGCCGCGGATTTCGACTTCGCCCACGCCCTCAACCTGACTGAGCTGCTGAATCAGAACGTTGCTGGCAAACTCATAAAGCTCCTGTGGCGTCCGGGTGCTGGACGTCAGCGTCAGTGCAACAACCGGGGGACCGTTGGAGTTGGCTTTGTCGTAAGTCGGGTTTGTGCGCAGAGTGGAGGGAAGATCCTGGCGTGCGCCCTGAAGCGCAGCTTCGACGTCTCGCGCGGCACCATTGATGTCGCGGGAGAGGTCAAACTGAAGCGTAATGCGGGTCTGGTTGACCGTTGATTCAGACGTCATCTCCGTAACGCCCGAAATCGCACCCAGATGCCGCTCCAGCGGGGCTGCGACTGTACTGGCGATTTCGGACGGAGAACCGCCAGGCTGGTTCGCCATCACCATGATGACCGGGAAGTCCACGTTCGGCAGATCGGCGACGGGCAGGCTGAAATAGCCCAGGATGCCGCCGATCAGGAGCGCAACGGCCAGAAGGATCGTTCCAACTGGCCGCATGACGAAAAGGCGGATCAGCCTCACGGGTTGCTGTGCGTGCTTGGAGTTTGCGCCCGGCCTGCATGATAGCGCTGCATCAGCGTTCGCGTCTTACGGCCGATGCCGTCCATGAACAGATAGATGACCGGAGTGGTGAACAGGGTCAGCATCTGTGACAACATCAGGCCACACACAATCGCCACGCCGAGGGGGCGGCGCAGTTCGGAGCCGACGCCATGGCTCAGCATGAGAGGCAGGGCACCGAACAGTGCGGCCAGTGTCGTCATGAGGATCGGACGGAAACGCAGGAGAGCTGCCTGACGAATGGCTTCGAGCGGTGTGTGCCCTTCCAGTCGCTCAGCCTCGAGGGCGAAGTCGATCATCATGATGGCATTCTTTTTTACAATGCCGATCAGCAGCACGATGCCGATGATCCCCATGATGTCGAGGTCCATACCGAACAGGTACAGGCCAATCAGCGCGCCGATAGCAGCGGATGGCAGCGTCGACAGGATGGTGATGGGGTGGATGAAGCTCTCATAGAGAATACCCAGCACAATATAGACCGCGATGACCGCAGCCATAACAAGCCAGACTTCGTTCGTCAGAGACGAGCGGAAAGCTGCGGCTGTGCCTTGGAACGCGGTTTCGAATGCAGGAGGAAGGCCAAGCTGCTTCTCAACCCGTTCAATGGCACTCGTTGCCGCACCGAGCGAATACCCTTTCGAGACGTTGAAAGAGATCGTCGTGGCTGGGAACTGGCCGTAATGACTGATGAGGAGGGGGGCAAGGCTATGACTGATCGTCGTAACCTGCTTCAGCGGGACCAACCCGGAAGTCGGCTGACGTGTCGGGCCGGAGGTGCTGCTGCCTGCTTCGGATGAAATCCCCGGCAGGTACAACTGGTTGAGGGACGTCAGGTCGTTTTGAAGGTCTGGAAGAGCTTCCAGAATAACGCGGTACTGGTTGGCCTGCGTGTAGATCGTTGAGATCTGACGCTGGCCATAACTGTCATACAGAAGGTTATCGACCGTCTGCGGTGTGATGGAATAACGAGCACCCGTTGCACGGTCGAGCGAGAGCTGGGCAACCAGACCTTCAGCTTGCAGATCGGACGTGACATCCGACAGGGAAGGCTCCTGTTTCAGCGCGTCGACAATTTTTGGAACCCACGTCTTGAAGGTGTCGTAATCCGGGTTCTCAAGCATGAACTGGTATTGTGTGGCCGAAATCGAGGAATCCAGAGACAGATCCTGAATCGGCTGAACAAACAGCTGCGTTCCGATGACATTCTGGCCGACCTGGCCCAGACGCTGAAGGATGGTTGTCAGGTCAGAGGTGCGCTCATCCCGTGCCTTGAGATTAATCAGAAAACGACCGACGTTTAGCGTCATGTTCTGGCCGTCAATTCCCACAAAGGACGAAATGCTGGCCACATCCGGATCCTTGAGGATCTCGGCGCCCAAAGCGGCCTGACGCTCCTTCATGCCGTTGAAGGAAATCGCCTGGGACATGACGGAAATGCCCTGCACAACGCCTGTATCCTGCGTTGGGAAGAAGCCTTTCGGGATTGTGTAGGCCAATGCACCCGTCAGGATGATTGTTCCGAGCGTGACCAGAAGCGTCAGGCCACGGAACCGCAGAACCACGTCCAGCCAGCGGCCATACAGGACAATCATGCCATTGATGCCGCGTTCCGTTGCATCGGACAGGCGGCCCCAGAACCCACGGCTCTTGGAGGGGGCATGCGTATCCGTCAGCATCCGCGCGCACATCATTGGAACCAGAGTAATGGAAACAATGGCCGAGATGACGATCGTGATGGAGAGCGTCATGGCGAATTCGTGGAACAACCGTCCCACGACATCCTTCATGAACAACAGCGGGATGAGCACTGCGATCAGCGAAACCGTTAGCGAGATGATGGTAAAGCCGATTTCTCCGGCACCCTTCAGGGCAGCGGTGTAACGGTCTTCGCCAGCTTCCACGTAACGGGCAATGTTCTCGATCACCACGATGGCGTCATCCACAACAAAGCCTGTGGCAATGGTGAGGGACATCAGCGACAGGTTATCGAGCGAGAACCCGAGCAGATACATTGCCGCCATGGTGCCCACCAGCGAAAGCGGGACCGACAGGCTGGGAATGATTGTGGCAGGGACATTGCGCAGGAAGACGAAAATGACGCCGACCACGAGCAGCATGGACAGACCCAGCTCATATTCAACATCATCAACGGAGGCGCGGATGGTTGTTGTCCGGTCTGTCAGCGGTGTGATTTCGATGCCAGGGGGCAGGTCCTGCTTGAGCTGGGGCAGGATGCGCAGAACGTTGTCCACCACGCCAATCACGTTGGCGCCGGGCTGACGCTGAACATTCAGGATCAAAGCAGGCGTCTTGTTCGACCATGCCGCCAGCTGAGTGTTCTCTGCACCTTCGACGACAGTAGCCACATCACGAACGCGGATCGGGCCGCTGTTCTGATAGGCAATGATTTGGTCCATCAACTGATCGACGGACTTGATTTGCCCATCAATGCGTAGAGATGTAGAGCGTTTTGGGCCGTCAAATGTGCCTGTTGGGGAGTTGACGTTCACGGTCGTAATGATCGTGCGCAAGGTATCAATCGCGATGCCGTACGATGTCAGCTTCGGGATGTTGACCTGAATGCGGTACGCCTTGCGATTGCCACCAGACAGCGTGACGAGACCCACGCCGGAGATCTGGCTGATCTTCTGCTCAAGACGCGTGTTGACGTAATCTTCCACTTCCGGAAGCGGCAGGGTTTTCGACGTGATACCCAGTGTCAGGACCGGAGTATCCGCCGGATTGACCTTCGCATAAATCGGAGGTGCTGGCAGATCTGTTGGGAGTAGAGATGTGGCGTTGTTGATGGCTGCCTGAACTTCCTGCTCCGCCACGTCCATGGACATGTCGAGGCCGAAGCGCAGGGTCACCACCGAGGCACCGCCAGAAGACTGTGACGTCATCTGGTCCAGGCCCGGCATCTGCCCAAGCTGCGTTTCAAGTGGAGCCGTGATGGACGTGCTCATCACGTCCGGTCCGGCGCCTGGGTAATAGGTCGATACCGTAATGGTTGGGTATTCAACCTGAGGCAGCGCGGAGACTGCCAGGAAGTGGTAGCCGAGCAGTCCGCTCAGCAGGATGGCGAACATCAGGAGGCTGGTGGCAACCGGACGCTCGATGAACAGGCGGGACGGATTCACGGTCTTGCTGTTCCCTGTGAGCGGTCAGTGATTGCCGGTAACATCGGCTGCGGACGGATCATTGCCACGCTTGGCGGCATCGGTGCTCTGCTGGCCATTGCTGTGGCGATGATGGGTCTCGGCCGTCTTGGCTTCTGCAGCGGCGTTCTGGGTGTTCGGCGTGGACGTATCGGGGATTGAGATTTTCTGTCCCGGACGCAGATGGCTCACACCATCAGTCACGACGCGATCACCCGTCTTCACACCGGACAGAATGACGGCGTTGCTGTCGTCCGTCTCACCAACCTTGACCGGCACATCCTTCACCGTCATGTCCGGCTGAACGACATACAGGAACTGTCCGTCAGGGCCGGTCTGGAGTGCATTGCCTGGCACGATAAGGACGTCGTGCAGCGTATTGACGAGGAGATGTGCATTCACGAATTCATTCGGGAACAGCCGCTCGTCTTCATTGGCGAAAATGCCACGCATACGAACCGTACCGGTGGACGTGTCGATCTGACTGTCCAGTGCTTTCACGGTGCCGTCAGCAATCTTCTGAGTGTTATCGCTGTTCCAGGCCTCGACCGGGAGTTCCTGAACTTCACGCAGACGATCGGCAACAGGGCCAATCTGGTTCTGCGGAACAGTAAAGATAACGGAGATTGGCTCCATCTGCGTCAGGATTGTCAGGCCGCCGGACTGGCCAGCGGAGACATAGTTGCCCTTATCGAGCACACGGATACCAACGCGGCCATCAACCGGGGCAATGATGTGACAGTACATCACGTTCAGTTCGGCGTTATGGACGTTGGCTTCGTCGAACTTCACAGTGCCTTCAAGTTGCTGAACCGTGAATTCCTGATCTCGGGCTGTCATCGCTGATGTCGAGTTCTGACGGATCAGCTTCTGGTAACGGGCATTGTCCACACGAGCTTTTTCAAGCTGGGCGCGGTCGGCTGCAAGTGTTCCTTTGTACTGGGCAAGAATTGCTTCGTACGGACGTGAATCAATCAGCTCCAGTTCATCGCCTTTTTTAACGTGCTGGCCTTCCTGATAATACACATCAAGAATATGTCCGTTGACGCGCGGTGTAATCGTCACGTTTGTCACGGGAATGACTGTGCCGATCAGTTGCAGGATGACAGGCATGTCGCCTGTATGAACCGTGGCAACGGCAACAGGCTGAGTGTCGCCCGCGGCGCCATTTTTGTGCGATTTTCCTGAATGGGATCCGTGCGTCCGCAGGACTGCAAAAAGGATCAGCAGAATCACCAGAACAATCGTGCCCCATAGCAGCCAGCGACGGCGGGGGCGTCGGGCTGGCGAGGGGGACTGGGCGTTTATGCTCTGGTGGCGGTCGCTGGGTCCGGCCGTCTGCTCGTCCATAGTGGTCCTGTCTTTCCCGTACAGCTTTTTGGTATGGATGCACCTGAGAAACGGCATCCTTCCGTCAGTTCTTTCCTTATAGTGCAGCGAACGCAATGCTGCCATGACGGGACCTTAAATCCTGTTCAGGTTTGGCAACGAATACGCAACATGGAAGGCTAAGAGATTGCTTTTCAAGGCAATCTGTCTCTTGCTTCATTTCATGCTCGCACCATATCCTTATGGAAACCCGATGGTCCGTGGGCCGTTTAAGGCAGGAACGGATCACATCCGGATAAGGAGATACAGACATGGCTGATACGACAGGTACAAAGGCTGAGGGCCTACTTGATGAAGTCAAGGGCAAGGTCAAGGACGGCGTTGGCGGTCTGACGGGTGACACCGCCACGCAGGCTGAGGGTAAGTTCGATCAGCTGTCTGGCATGGCTCAGCAGGAATTCGCTGACCTCTATGACGAAGGCGAGACGAAGCTCGAAGCTGCGACGGCTTTTGTGCAGGATCGTCCGCTTATCTCGATCGTCATTGCAACAGTTGTTGGCATGATTGTCGGCGGTCTGCTGTTCGGGCGTAAGAGCAGCTGATTTCACACACGCATTACATCGTGTGCTAGAAGCCTCCCGGAGTAATCCGGGAGGCTTTTTTTCTATGGAATGGTTTTACGAGAATAACGGGCAGCAGACTGGGCCCGTATCCCGTGAAGAAATTCTGCGTCTGATCATGCAGCAGCGGATTCGTCCGGAGACGCTGGTCTGGACACCGACCTTTGGGGATTCCTGGCGTCCGGCATCGTCCGCCGGGCTGGTTTCACCATTGACGGGACTGATACGCCCTTCCGCCGAAATTTCAGAGCATTGGGCCTGGGCGCTTCTGGTTGGTCCGTGGATCATGGGGCGCCTGACGCTTTACATCATGGACTGGCGGCATGTTGCGGAAGCAGACCGCATGAGCACGATGTCTATCGTCAGTCTTCTGGTGCTTGGCCTTTTCTTTACTGCGTTTTTTATGGATCGGAATTCGATCCGGGAAACAGGCGCTACACCTCCAGGTTTCTGGTGGTGGCTGTTCCTGCCTGGATATTTCTGGCGTCGTCGCCAGATCACCGGACGAGGGCGATCTCTTCTTGCCGTCAGCATCGTGCTGCTCGTGTTCAACATCGGTGACACGATCAGCCGGTGGCCCGAAATACAGCAGCAAGTTAACCACACGCATCATGCCTCCAGCGCACCTCAGGTTCCGGCAGAGGGCGAGGGTGAGCAGGAAAACCTCTGAAAGGCACGTGAAAGAGTCTTTCAAGGCACACTTGACAACTTATTCTGAAAAATAAGCCATTTTTGGGCTTCCCTTTCGAGTCGCCATGATTCAAAACCGATTCGGTAGTCAGTTGATTAACCGGATTGGTCGGGGAGAAGTTCAGGAATGCCAGATTACGCCCTTGAAGCGGCCCACGGAGGGCTGGTCGTCGGGATCGACGAAGTCGGGCGTGGTCCTCTGGCTGGGCCTGTAGTGGCAGCAGCCGTTGCGTTCACATCTCCCCCCGATGAAATGCTTTCGCGTCTTCTGGATGATTCCAAGAAACTGACAGCGAAACGGCGAATGGTTGCCTACGAGCTACTGATGCAGGCTTCGAATATCCTGATCGGGGTCGGCGCAGCATCCGTCACGGAAATTGAACAGATCAACATTGCACAGGCCTGTCACCTTGCGATGAGGCGTGCATTGGACCGACTGGGCCCAATGCCAGATCTCGCGCTTGTTGATGGCAAGCATGCGCCCAAGCTGCCTTGTCCCATTCAGATGGTGATTGGTGGAGATGGCATCAGTCTCTCCATCGCGGCAGCTTCCATTATCGCAAAAATTACAAGAGACCGCCTGATGGCCCGTCTTGCCGTTCGGCATGATGCCTATGGATGGGAGCGCAATGCCGGATACGGCACCGCTGTTCATATGAGCGGCCTGAAAACGCAGGGCGTTACACCCCATCACAGGCGCGGATTTGCGCCTATTCGAAACATGATTGAAGCAGAGGCACACGCAGCATGACCGGCGAACTCCCAGTGGACCAGATCCTGCGTGGCGAATGCGTAGAGACGATGAAGACCCTGCCGGATGGCAGCGTGGACTGCATCTTCGCCGATCCACCATATAATCTTCAGCTTCGTGGCGAACTGCGGCGCCCGGACGAAACTGTTGTTGATGGCGTTGATGATGCCTGGGACAAGTTCGACGATTACTCGGCGTACGACAAATTCACGCGTGAGTGGCTGTCAGAAGCACATCGTATTCTGGACAAGGACGGCACGATCTGGGTGATCGGCTCCTACCATAACGTGTTTCGTCTTGGTGCTATTCTTCAGGATCTTGGGTTCTGGATCCTGAACGATATCATCTGGCGCAAATCCAATCCGATGCCGAATTTTCGTGGGCGCCGGTTTACGAATGCTCATGAAACCATGATCTGGGCGGCCAAGAGCCCGCAGAGCCGTTATCGTTTCAACTATCAGGCCATGAAAGCGCTGAACGATGACCTTCAGATGCGATCGGACTGGTACTTGCCGTTGTGCACGGGGAACGAGCGCCTCAAGAACGAGCACGGCTTGAAGCTGCATCCGACGCAGAAGCCGGAAAGCCTTCTGCATCGTGTGCTTGTGGCGTCCACGAATGTTGAGGATGTGGTGCTTGATCCATTCTGTGGCAGTGGCACGACCCCTGCGGTGGCCAAGCGATTGGGGCGTCACTACGTCGGAATTGAGCGTCACCCGGATTATGTGAAGGCGGCGCGTGAGCGGGTAGCCCGCGAAGAGCGTCTGACGTCCGAGCATGTTGCTGTTACGCCTGCCAAGCGCGATATCCCAAGGATACCGTTCGGGAGCTTCGTGGAAACGGGTGTCTTGCCTGCGGGAACGGCGCTTTACGATCGTCAAAAGCGTCTGAAGGCAACGGTCACGCCGGATGGCACGCTGGTATCGGGCAATCAGCGGGGTTCCATTCACAAGTTGGGCGCAATTCTGACCAATGCGCCTTCCTGCAATGGATGGACGTTCTGGTTCTTTGAGCGGGACGGAGAAATGGTGCCAATTGATATTCTGCGCCAGGAAAGCGTTGCCCTGCGAAACGTGGGCTAAAGCGCCCTTCCGCTCTGTAAAGCAGATTATAAAAAAGGCCTGAAGGAGAACTCTCCTTCAGGCCTTTTCTGTTTCTAAAACGTTAGGAAATCAGCGTCCTGCAAATCCAAGGAAGCCGGATGCCGGATCAGCGGTACCGCCCTTTTCATCGAAATGAGGAGAAGGCGCCGCACGCGTTGCTGTCGAGGCTTTGCCGCCGATTGTCAGGTGACCGCTGCCACCTTTCATCTGCACACCACTATCCTTAACGCTCGTTTCCAGGCGCCCATCCGGATTGTAGGTCCGCATGGAAAGCAGCAGGAACATGATGTCTTTGCGATTCAGGTCAATCGCCATGTCCAGCGGGGTCTGATCGAGAATGTTGTGGCCATTCATGTCAGCACCACGATTCAAGGCTTCTTTGGACGCATTCAGCGAACCGCGATTGATAGCATCAAAGAGAGCCGTCGTCGGGTTCGTGTCCACACGTGCATGGCCCGCATCGTCATCTGCCGCTTCTGCGCCTGGCAGAGCTGAAGGCGGGGCGGCGCGTTTCGCGGCCTTGCGGGCTTCTGCCTTTTTGGCAGATTCTTCCGCTTCCTGTTCAGCTTCTGCGTCATCGGCATCCTGCGCATGGGCAGAGTGCCAGGGCACGAAGATTGTCGGTGTGGCTGCCAAAGCGGCAATCAGCAGAAGGCGGGGCAGGGTGAGGGGCAGTCGCATAGGGTCAATATACTGCGATCTGAAGTCCTGTGCGAGTCTCCAGAATCGTCGTCCGCAACTTGTCACATGCTGCAATATCAACGTCCTTCCCGCCACCAGCCAAAGCCAAGGAATAGTAGGGCGAGAACGAGCGCAAGCCATGCTGGAACGAGGTCCTGCGTTCGCGTTTCCCCGGCCACGGCCGCTTGACTGACTGGCAGGCCGATCCATCCCGAACCGGATAGATCCTGCCCTGTGGTGATTTGTCGCAGATGAGGAATACCGATTCCTGCCCAGTTCTGGCTTCCGCCCGATGCCTGGGCCGTTGCGCCCATGACTGTTGCGGTTGCGCGGAGGTCCTGCCGTTCAAGAATATCCTGTGCGGCAGGACTGGCGAAGGCGACAAGGCCATCTTGCCGGATTGTCCAGATACCGCCGCCCGTTACCGGCATGCTGCCATGCCAGAGGCCTTTCCCGCCTGTCATGGCAATAGGCTGGGTGTGACCGTCGGGAAGAGTCACCATGGCTTGTGGAGTTATGGCGGTCTGACCCAGCGCATGACGGTCCACCAGAAGCTGGCCATTTTCGATGCGGGCACTTAGCCGGTTCTCTTCGAGATCCGGTTCTTTCATGAGCCAGTGCGAGAGGCGCCGCAGGAGTTCAGCTTGTGGGCCTCCACCGCCTTCATTGCGTGACCAGAGCCAAAGCTGATCAGACAGAAGCATCGCAACGCGTCCCTGATCCACTCGGTCAAGCAGAAGGAGGGGTGAGCCATTGGGGCCGTTCATCAAATTCTGGCCGTGTGACTGGTCTACCTTTGCTGAACGGTACCAGGGACCCCAGTCATTGCTGTTGCCCAGTCCCGCAGTGACTGGATGAGCTTTGCCGAGATCTGTCAGAACGGGGCGGAAGGCTTGGGACACCAGGCCATCGGTTGGCACATGCGCAGGGAAAATCTGTGCCAGTGTCGTGTCCTGCAAGGAGCCATCCTGCACGAATTCTGGTCCCGCAGTGACAAGCAGGCCACCGCCACGGCGAACGTAATCCGCGATGTTGGTCAGGTACTCTTCCGGCAGGATGTTGCTGTTGCGAAAGCCATCCAGAATGATGAGATCAAAGCTGCGGATTTTTTCCTGAAACAGCTCCCTGATCGGGAAAGGAATCAGCGCCAGATCTGAAAGCGGTGTGCCGTCATCTGTGCTCGGGGAGCGGAGAATGGTGAAGTGGACCAGATCGACCGACGGGTCCGCTTTCAGCAGTCGGCGCCAAACACGCTCGCTCTGGTTCGGGACGCCAGAAACCAGCAGAACGCGCAGCCGGTCCCGAACACCGCGAATGCGAATAACGTCGTTGTTGTTCAGCGTAGAGGCCTCGCCCGGGAGGGCTGAGACGGAGAGGCCAACCAGTGTTTCACCGGGATGCTGGACAGGAACGGTTATATCCTGCGGCTGGCCTGTTTGGATCGTGCGAGTTGTTGCAGGAGCATCTCCCGCACGGACGGTCAGGGTTGCTGTCGCCGGGGCAGGCGTTCCCAGATCGTCCACCTGAAGGCGAATGGTCGCGTTCTGGCCGACAATGGCATACGGCGGAGTGCTCAAAATTCGCAGACTACGATCCGTCTCTTCTCCCTTCGCCGTCAGAACCAGATGGAGCGGTAGTCTCTGTCCGTTCGGGCCCTGAAAGCGAGTTGGAAGCCGTGATGGGACGTCATGATCCATGCCATCCGTGACAACGATGGCTCCGGCAAAACGACCTTGCGGCAGATCCGCGTGATCCATCGCGTCAAACAGGCGCGTTCCGTGGCCTGAGCCTCCCGGCACATCAATGCGATGAAGTGTCAGGCCCGGCAGGTGCGTTGCATCCTGCGTGATCTGATTGGCTGTCTGATCTGCGAGAGATGCACGCTGCCCGACCTGCATGGACGGAGAATGATCCACGATCAGAAGGGCATCCTGTGGAACAGGTCGTAGAACTGGGTGCAGGGAGCGCGGTCCAGTCATCCAGCCCAGAAGCATCAGAACGGCCAATGCACGCCAGACCATCCCGCGTGCACCACGCACCAGACTGTAAAGGGCGCCTAGAATAATGAGTGCGCCCACAGTAGCCAGAAGCCAAAGTGGAAGCATGGGGGCAAGGTCGAACGTCATGGTGCGTCCTCCTCGTCTTCGTCCGTGCCGACAGAGGGGCTTTGCGTGTCAGGATTGTCCTGCCCCAGGCGATGGAGCATTTCCGGGTAATGGGCCTGATCGCTCTTGTAGTTTCCGGTCAGGGCGTAGAGCACCATGTTGACGCCAAAACGATAGGCTTGTGTGCGCTGATCATCGCCACCGGGGAGAACGGCGTAAGGGTGGTTGCCGGACGCATCGACAGCCCATGCGTGGGCCCAGTCTCCGTTGCCGATGATGACAGGACTGACATCATCGTTCGCTTCATCTCCGTTACGAGCCACATAAACGGGCTGCCCATTGACGCGCCCAGGGAAGCCGCTGTGGAGTAGATAGAACGTGTGCCCCAGAACGTGCTTGTCCGTGAGTTTGGCAAGAGGAGGAATGGTCAGTCCGTCCGTGACGCGCTTCAGAGCGGCTCTCACGGCACCTCCTGATCCTGCATCCATATCCGTGCCGGCGCCCTGCTGATCAATCAGCAGAATCCCGCCGTGATCCATGAAGGCGTTCAGGGCTTTGGTGCGAGCGGCATCCGGTTGTGCGTCTGCTGTAATGGGCCAGTAGATGAGCGGATAAAACGCCAGATCGTCTTTCCCGGGAACCACACCGTCAGGGTGCCCAAGAAGGGCAGAGCTTCGGGCACTTGTATAGTCAGACAGCCCCTGAAGTCCTTCGCGAGAGGCTGTATCCACATCGTCATTGCCAGTGATGACGTAGGCCAGCCGGGTTTCCAATGCGGCCTGCGGCACCGTTGTCGGGAGTGCTGAGGGGACTGGTTGCTGAGCCTGGGCCTGTTGGAACGAAAGTACCACAAGTGCGCCACACAGAGGGCCAAGCAGTCCACGCCGTCGCAGAGACAATGCAAAATCCACAAGCAGGACCAGCAGCCCAGTGGCCAGAAGCCATGGGCCGAATGGCCGGTCTGGTGACGCGCCCTCGGGCGTAAGCCGCGTTCCCAAAAGCATCTCTTCACGAAGCGGAGGGGCATGGTCTGACAGGTTCAGTGGGCGTGTTCCGTGGGCGGGACCATAGAGCCCTGCTGGATGTGTGACGCTGACTTCTGTGGTGGCGAGAGCATTGGCTTTGACGGATCTGGCTGCTGCGGGAGGCATCGTGAGGCCGCCGGTACTGTCCAGCGTGCGCCAAGGGGTAAGATCGGTGGGGCTCGTGCCAGTCACGCCTGCGGAGCGCTCGATCAGACGCTCCAGCATCTGTGGAAACAGGCCGGAAATGGGAAGATTGGACCAGTCAGGAGAGGCTGTGATGTGGAACAGGACAATTTCTCCATTGCCTTCCGACCGTGCCGTGACCAGCGGCGTCCCGTCTGCCAAGGCGGCCCAGACGTGATCCTGCAAACCCGTTTCCGGCTTCGCAAGAACCTGTCGTGAGACTGTCACGTCTGGCGGAATGGCGAGGTCAGCAAAAGGCGACGTGGCGGGGAAAGTTTCCAGAGCCTGAGGCTTGCCCCAAGACATCGGCCCCCCAAGCTGGCGCATACCGCTCATCAGGGGAACGGGCAGCAGGGCATCCGGTGCGTCGTCGGTCGCGTTATCCTGTTGCGAAGACTGAGCGGCTGCAAGGCCCGGCCCAGCAAAGCGGATAAGCATTCCACCATGCCGGACCCACTCGAGAACGCGGTTGCGGGTCTGCTCGCCAGACAGGGATCCATCGGTGGCCACCAAGACGGAAAGTGATGAACCAAGCAGAGCGCTAGCGTCACCGGTTCGGCGTTCGGAGAGTGTATCGAGCGCATGGTTAAGGAAGAATGCTGAACCAATGAGCGGTGTGTTGTCACCGGGCGTCTGAAGGAGACCAACGGGGCGCCGATGCCCGGCGTCTCCTCTCAGCACTGTCGTCGCTGGGCCTGCCAGTCCTTCTACAGCGAAATGATCCAGCTGGTTGCGAAGTAGCGCAGGTAGCGGAAGTATTTTGTCTTCCCCAACCTGAACCGGATACGCCGCCAAGGTCCCGCCATTCCCTGCAACGGCACGAACCGTGGCTGTTCGGCTGGGGCAAGAAAACCCTTCGACCTTTGCATGGAGGGTGCCGTTTGCCTCCTGATTGGCGCTCAGGCGTAGAACATCGCAGGGGTTCCAGCGCATATCTTGGACCGCTTCTGCTTTGCTCGAGGCTCTTTGCAGAGCTTCGTCATGAGGGGCAGCGACCCCGTCAGACAGCAGAGTAATATGTTGGTTCGACAGATTCATATGGCCAAGCTCGTCAGCCAGCCCTGCGCGATCAACCGGCCAGGGCTGAGGGCGCATGTGCTCAAGACGTTCCGAAAGAGCGTGGCTGTCTCTCGTGACGAAAGGCTCCGGCATCGCGCCATCGGGGGAGCGGGCTGCACGAACAAGTGTTACCGGGTTTCCGCTGCGGAGGGCTGACTGTCCAAGGGAAAGAGCCGCTGCAACGCGTTCATTCCAGTGCGGGATTGCGGCCCATCCGTCATCCATAACAATGAGGACAGGACCGTTAGTCTTCCCAGAGCTGTGTGGAATGAGGACGGGACGGGAAAGGCCGAAAATAACCAGTGCAACTGCGGCAATCCGCAGAATCAGAAGCCACAGAGGCGAACGTGCAGCATCCTCCCGCTGCGCCGTCAGGCGCCGGAGCAGTAGCAGCGATGGAAAGGACTTTTCCTGCGGGGCAGGAGGTGTCGCGCGGACAAGCCACCACAGCGCTGGAAGTGCCAGCAGACCAAGTAGAAGAAGAGGCGAGAGAAAAATCATCGTCCGCTTCCCATGGCGAGGTGGAGTGCCAGCAACGCAGGGAGCGGGTCCTGCGATGTTTCATGCACAATGCAGTCGGCGTGCAGGTTTGCCGCACTTGCTTTCAACGCATCCAGATGCGCTGAGACCGCGTGTTCATAAGCTGAGTTGAGACTTTCCACGGCGGGAAGGGTCAGAACACCGCCCTCCAGACCGGAAAAGCGGATTCGTCCTGTCTGGTTAAGGGAACGCTCGCCGGGATCCAGAATGCAGAGCAGATGGACGCGGACAGGCCGACTGGCACAATGCTTGAGAACGGCTTCGATCCGGTCTCCTTCCCAAAGAAAGTCACTGATGAGAACCAGATCTGTCTGAGGTGACAGCGCATTTAGTGGTGGAAGTTCTGGTTCATCCGTCGAAGAGTGAAGGAGAGCTTCGCCAAGCCGGCTGAGCACCTGAGCTCCACCAAAAACGCGTCCGGCTTCTGGCCCTGTCAGAAGGCCAGCCCGTTCACCGCCGCGGAGAGCCGCACCGGCCAGTGCCAGTGTACAGAGCTGAGCACGCTCCCGTTTTGTGGGGAGCTGCACTGAAGACCGCCAGTCCATGGATGCAGATGGGTCGCACCACACAAGCAGAGACTGCGCATTTTCCCGCTCCCGTTCCCGCACCCAGAAGGTGTTTTCGATGGGAGAGCGTGCGGACTGCCGCCAGTCAATGGCTGTCGCTGGTTCCCCAGAATGATAGGGGCGGAACTGCCAGAAGTCTTCCCCACCCCCCGAACGTCTGCGGCCATGTGTGCCGGCCTGAAGGCTGGCAGTAATCTTTTCGGCCTGAAGCAGCAGAGCCGGCAGAGCGAGCCGTTCGGCTGGTGCCGTGAGAGAGGCGGGAGAGTGCCTGTTCTGGGAGGAGAACAGGCCCCGGAGCGTTTCAATCGGACTTTTCACAGGGTTCAGAGAATCGTTTGAGCCTGTGCGCGGATTAGGGCTTCGACTGTTACGCCGGAGGCCCGCGCACCGAAGCCAAGACCAATACGGTGTGAGAGGACGGGTTCTGCCAGCGCGATGACATCGTCCAGGCTGGGGGCAAGACGGCCGTTCAGCAGGGCGCGGGCACGGGTTGCAATCATCAGGGCCTGCGCGGCGCGAGGACCTGGGCCGAAAGAAACGGCATCCCGCACTTCGGAAGAAGCAGACGGGTCTTCTGGGCGAAGCGCGCGCGTCAGGCTCAGGATTGCGTCAACGATTTTATCGCCAACAGGAAGCCGACGAACGAGGGCCTGCGCTGCCAGAAGGGATTCGGCGTTCAGAAGCGTCGGAGCCTGTGCCGTTGTGGCGCCCGTGGTTTGCAGGAGCATCTGGCGCTCTGCGTCCCGGTTGGGGAAATCCAGCGGAATGCGAAGCATGAACCGATCGAGCTGGGCTTCTGGCAGCGGGTAGGTGCCTTCCTGCTCGATCGGGTTCTGTGTTGCGAGAACGTGGAAGGGACTTGGAAGAATATAATCCTTGCCACCCTGCGTCACGCGGTGTTCTGCCATGGCCTGCAATAGGGCGGACTGCGTGCGAGGGCTTGCGCGGTTGATTTCATCCGCCAGCACAAGCTGTCCGAAGATCGGGCCAGGAAGGAATCGGAAGGCCCGCTGTCCGTTGACGTCCTGATCCAGGATTTCAGCGCCCGTGATGTCTGATGGCATCAGATCAGGCGTAAACTGGATACGCGTGGCATCCAGTCCCAGCACGCGGGAGGCCGTATTGACGAGAAGGGTTTTGCCAAGGCCCGGCGCACCCATCAGAAGTGCGTGACCGCCAGACAGGATCGTGACGAGAACCTGCTCGATCACCCGGTCTTGTCCCAGCACGATACTGCCGATAGCTGTGTGGACATCGCGGAGAACAGGGGCCAGACGATCGGCCTCGGCCACATCTGCTTCGCCCCGGAGGGTTCCGGCGGAGGCGCCGGTAGAATAATGCTGCTCGCTCATATCACCAGTCTGACAGGTGTGGGGGTTTCATCAAGGCTCGATTGCACCCAACTTGGTGTGAGAAGAGAAGTTTTCATTTTAACCGGAGGGAAAATTGAGCGCTCATGATTGTCGGGATGTCTCCCCATCTGACGTTTTCCCCGCGACGGGACCTGCCGATGCTGCCGCAGCACCCTCTGCCGGTGTCCGGAAAATTCCATTTCTGATTCGCCGGGATGGCACCTGGCTGTATCGGGGGTCTCCCGTGACGCGCAAGGCGATGCTTTGCATGTTTTCGTCCATGCTGACACGTGATAGCGAAGGCACGTACTGGCTGAAAACACCCATGGAAAGTGGGGTTATTCAGGTGGAGGATGTTCCCTACATCGCCGTTGAAATGGATTTTCGGGGAAGCTGTGGGCGCCACCAGACGCTCTGTTTCCGCACCAATATGGACGAACTCGTTTGCGTGGGGCCGGAACACCCCATCCTGTGTGACTGGGACCGTCCGCTCGATGAGTGTGGAGCCATTCCTTATGTGCATTTGAGAAACGGGGAAGGTGATTTCCCGATACAGGCGCGAATCAGCCGATCCGTCCATTTTGAGCTCGCGGCTCTTGCCGTGCAGGGCCATGTTGAGGGCAAGCCGTGTCTGGGCGTCTGGAGCCAAGACTGTTTCTTCCCGTTATCACGTCAACCATGACGGAGACATCCGGACTTCTGGCCCGTCTGGACGACCGGAGTGGTCTGGATGTTTTGTGGAGGCTCCTGCCAGAAGCACGCCTAGTTGGCGGGTCCGTCAGAGATCTGCTGCGCGGCGTCTCCGTGCACGATCTGGATATGGCAACGCCCGAGCCTCCCGAAATCGTACAGGACATTCTGAAGGCTAACGGAGTCCGGGTTATTCCGACCGGATTATCTCATGGCACGGTGACGGCTGTGATTCGTGGTGTGCCGTACGAAATTACAACCCTACGGCGTGACGAACAGACAGATGGTCGGCATGCTGTGGTCGCCTGGACAGAAAGCTGGGAAGAAGACGCTGCACGTCGCGATTTTACCATCAACGCGATGTCTCTGGATCGGCACGATCGTCTGCATGACTATTTCCAGGGCAGCCGGGACCTTGAAGCCCATCACGTTCGATTTGTTGGAAATGCCGGGCGCCGCATTGAGGAAGATGCTCTGCGGGCGCTCAGATTTTTTCGCTTCGATGCGCGTTATGGCAGGGGAACACCGGATCATGAGGCCTGCACGGCGATTGCGGAGCGGCTTGATCTGATTGATGGCTTGTCTGCCGAACGGATTGCTTCAGAGTTGCTGCGGATTCTGACGGGGCCAAGGTTGCAGGAAACGTTGCAGGCTATGCAGGACGTTGGACTTTTGGCTCGGATTGTCCCTGCACCCAATCTGGTCTTGTTACAGCGGCTTCTGATGTGTGAAGCGCCAGAAAATCCAGTGTTGCGGCTATCGGCTCTCGGTCATGCGCAAGGTGAATTGTTGGCAGAGCGTCTAAAGCTCTCCAATGCGGATCGTGACCGGCTGCGTTTGTTTGATTCTGATCGGCCAGATCTGGCACCCGCAATGTCTGCCGACGATATCCGGCGGGCACGTGTAGAACAAAACCTTTGTGTTTTGCTGGATAGAAGCTGGCTGTTGCAGGCTGCTCTCATTGGTGCCCGGAGCATTGAATGGAACAGGCTGCGAGATCGTCTGAAGCAGGAACCGCAACCTGTGTTCCCGCTTGGAGGCAAAGAGGCCAGAGACGCCGGGATTATGCCGGGCCCAGGTATGGGGCAGTGGTTGGCAAAGGGGCGTTTGTGGTGGATGAGCCATGGGTGCCTTCCGGGCCGAGACGCATGCATGGCTTATCTTCTGAATGAGATGGGCGACGCGTCAGAGTAGGCACATGGTGTCGTCGCGGTTTCGTGCTTTTGCAGAGGCCTGCTAAACCCCCTCGAATGAGCAGAAAGACAGCCCTTGATACAGACAGCCAGATTCTGATTCGACGGATCTGGCGTGATGAAATGCGTCATCACGTGCGCCAGATTGTGAGCGTGGTTGTGCTGACGGTTCTGATGGCAGGACTGACAGCGCTCTATCCAGTGGTGATCAAACGCGCTGTAGACATGTTTGCGGCTCAGGACCCGCGCATTCTTTACCAGGTGCCGGCACTCGTTGTGATTGTAACGACCCTCAAAGCTGCCTCGCAGTATGGGCAGACAATTGCCGTTCAAGGGCTGGTACTGACTGTTATCCGTGGGCTTCAGTCGCGGATGTTTGCACATGCCCTGCAAACAGACATTTCGCGCATTGAGCGCGAAGCGCCTGCTCAGTGGGCTGCACGTTTCACAACGGACGCTGTTTCGATCCGTGAAGCCATGGTCCGGGTCGTGAATGCGCTGGGCGACGCTGTTACTGTGGTCGGGCTTGTAGCAGCCATGATCTGGGCTGACTGGGAACTTAGCCTGATTGCTCTAGTGCTTTATCCCGTCGCAGCCGTGCCGATTCAGAAGCTTGGCAAGAAGGTTCGTCGGGCTTCGGGGGGAATGCAGGAGCAGATTGGCGAGACTTCTGCGCTCCTCAATGAGAGCTTTGCCCTAGCGCGTCAGGTGCGCATTTATCGGATGGAAAGCCGGGAAAGCGAGCGCGTCGATCATTCTCTGGATCTGTTGCACACTGCTTTTCTGCGGATTGCGAAGGGACGTGCACGCGTCGATCCCGTTCTGGAAGTTCTGGGTGGTACAGCTGTTGCCGTTGTGCTGGGCTTCGCTGGGTGGCGTGCGGCCATGGGGGGCGCCACGCTTGGCGATTTCACAGCTTTCATCACAGCGCTGCTGACCGCGGCGCGCCCCATTCGGGCTCTGGGCTCTCTTAATACGGCGATGCAGGAAGGATTGGCCGGGCTGTCTCGTGTCTTTGCCGTTATTGATGAGCCTCCTGCGGTTGTCGAACGGACGGACGCTCTGGCGGTTCCAACTGGGACAGGGCATCTGGTTTTTGAAGAGGCGTCTTACGAATACGAAGATGGGCGTGTCGGACTGGCTGGTCTGACCCTGGATGTTCAACCAGGGCAAACAGTCGCGCTGGTGGGCCCTAGTGGTGCGGGAAAATCGACTGCACTCTCCCTTATCCCACGTCTGCATGACGTGACGGCAGGGCGTATTCTGCTGGAGGGCGTAGATATCCGGGATGTGCGTGTATCGTCCCTGCGTGATGCGATTGCGTATGTCAGTCAGGACACGACGCTTTTCGATATGTCGCTCATGGAGAATATCTGGATCGGCCGTCCGGATGCGAGCAGGGAAGAGGTCGAGAACGCCTGTCGGATGGCGGCTGTCGATTTTCTCGGTAACCTTCCTCATGGACTGGAAACGCGTGTTGGACCGGGGGGGCGGCGCCTCTCAGGGGGACAGCGACAGCGTGTTGCTCTCGCGCGGGCTCTTCTGCGTAACCCGCGCGTGCTGTTGCTGGACGAAGCAACAAGTGCGCTAGATTCGGAAAGTGAATCTCGTGTTCAGGAAGCTCTCGGCACGCTTCGCACAGGCCGCACCACTGTTATTGTGGCGCACCGGCTTTCAACCGTGCAGGCTGCTGATGTGATCGTTGTAATGGATGAGGGGCGAGCTGTTGAAGCGGGCTCTCATGCTGAGCTTCTAAAAAAGAACGGCCTCTACGCCCGCTTGGTCCGAAGCCAGTCTCTTGAAGCGGCCTGATAGAGATTTTTGAGTTCAGGCAGGAGCTTTTCATAAAGCTCTCGCTTGAATCCCAGATTGCGCTGAAGAAGATCCTCAGGGGCAATCCATTCCCATGTATCGAACTCGGGCGGGAGATGAAGATCCAGACGGATATCCCCGTCCTCCCCATCAAATCCGAGAACAAACCATTTCTGTGTCTGGCCTCTGAATTTTCCGCCTAGCGCACGGCCAATCAGGGGGACAGGAAGATCGTAAGACAGCCAGTCCGGCCGTTCTGCGAGCAGTGTCGCCTTTGTGCAGCCAGTTTCTTCCTCAAGTTCACGGAAGGCCGCAGTTCGCGGGTCTTCTCCGTCATCGATACCGCCCTGAGGACATTGCCAGATATCCCCAGGCAGATCGGCGCGACGGGCGACAAAGAGCTCTCCATGACGATTGAACAACGCCACGCCAACATTGGGGCGGTAGGGCAGGTCTGAAAAATCGGTCATAGGGGTGCCGTCTGAATGTTTGTTGACTGGATGAATGCCTGATGATCCGTCGTGCCGTTGTCGGCAAGTGCGGAGGGCGGGACCAGAATGAAACGCTCTGCTGCCGGGCTTTTCAACCATGCTTCAAGGCGGTCGATTGCGACGGGTGTCAACGGCCCCATCATCAACAGAACATGGGTGGGCTTGGCCCCGCCCGGGACTAGGGCTGCAAATTTTGCGTCAAGCGTCTTGGCATCTGTGTCACCATTGATCCACGTGGACGCTGTCATACCCCGTATATGACGGTCTTCCTGCGAAGATCTGCTGATATACAGAAAGCCACGACTGGAAATCGTATCTGCCAGAGATTGAAATGCAGGCATAGCTGCGTAGCCATCTGCCGGCTGGCTGTCTCCGGCTTCGGAAGCATCGGTTAGACCTGTGGCTCCTTTAGCCTGCGAGAGGCACCAGTCCAGTTCCTGTCGGTCTTCTGCTTCCGAATTGCCATAGCCTAACGCATGAGGGCCTTCGTCAACTTGCTCCGGATGAGCGCTTTGCATGGGGAGTGTGACGTAAGTTTCGCGATGGGCAGCATGTGCTCGGGACAGGACGTCCGTCAGGTTGCCAAGATAGGGTGACACACCGACAGCAACAGGCTCAGGGATACGGGAAAGGACGTCATATGTCATGGCGTCTGAATATCCGAAACCTTCGAGCACGATGGCCACAACACTTTTGCCTGAAGCTGTAATTGTCGTCAGATCAGTATGGGTTGTCTGCGCAATCGGGGGCGGCATTCCCGGGGTTTTTATCGCTGACGCAGGTTGTACTGGTGAGACTGATGAATTTGCGTTGAGAGCGGCTTTGGAGTTCTGATTTACCGGCGTAGCCGGGGGGGATGTCTTTTCACCGGAAGCAGTATTTTTTGGCGGGTGTGACGGTATCGCCAGAGCAGTTTCGGTTTTTTGTGGTGGCACGTCTGCAGGTGTTTGATGCCGAAGCATCAGGGCTGCTGACGTGCCACCAACGAGGACGACACCCCAGAACGCGATCAGAAGGCGCCCGATAACGGGAAGGCGGCTCCAGAGCCCAGAGTGGGATGAAGCGGGACGGTTCTGCACGGTCTGGGCTGTCCTGTGTCGTTCTACGGGTTAGTGCGTCGGCGCCGGTGCAGGGGCGGCCTTTTTGTCTGCTGGAGGCGCTTTGACTTCCGTAGCCTGCTCCACTGCGGGTGGAGGATTGGAGATCCCAGCCATGGCGTTGACGACCTTGATGGCCTGCTGCAGCTGGAAGTCCGTTGCAGGTTTGGTCAGATCAAATTTCGGCCAGTCTGCCGGCGGAGCTTTCGGAATAGACTTGGAGATCGGGGGCAGATCGGTCCGAGGCGTTTCTGCTGTCCGGTTTCCACCGACATTGGTCAGAATGTGGGACAGGTCTGCTTCCCGATAACCATAGGCGTCATCGTCCTTGGTTTCCGCAACGGGGATGTCAGGCGTGATGCCCAGTCCCTGGATGGAACGGCCAGATGGCGTGTAATAACGCGCCGTTGTCAGGCGAACGGCACCCTGATCTCCAATAGGAATCAGTGTTTGGACAGACCCCTTGCCAAACGTCTTTTCACCCAGAATGACAGCCCGACGATGGTCTTTTAGCGCTCCGGCCACGATTTCACTGGCAGACGCAGAGCCACCATTGGTCAGAACGACAATCGGAAGGCCATTTGTAATGTCCGTGCCGCGCGCATCCCAGCGCTGGTTGTTTTCAGCATGCCGCCCGCGGATGGAGACGATTTCTCCTTCCTTGATGAAGTCATCAGAGACGGCAATAGCCTGATCCAGCTTGCCGCCCGGATTGGATCGCAGATCAAGAATGATACCTGTCAGCTTGTGGGCTGAACTCTTGGCAGCTTCAGCCTTCAGTTTGTCAAAAGCGGCATGCATTGCGCCTTCGAGATCATCGTCGAACTCTGTCAGGCGAATATATGCAGTGCTGCCGTACAGAGCGGACCTTACGATCTGGACGTGAACGATTTCGCGCTTCATGTCGAACGTGAGTGTCTTGCCCGTTTTCGGACGAACCACGGTCAGGCTGATGGATGTTCCCGGATCGCCGCGCATCTTGCGAACAGCTTGATCGAGCGTCAGGCCATCAATGCTCTTGTGATCCACCATGGTGATGAAGTCACCAGTCTGGATACCAGCCCGTGCGGCAGGCGTGCCATCAATTGGAGACACAACGCGCACATGGCCGGATTCAGCCTGAACCTGTAGGCCCAGACCGCCGAACTTGCCGGAAATCTCGGTCTGCATGTCCTTGAACTGGGCGGCGGTCATGTAAGATGAGTGGGGATCGAGTTCGCCAACCATGCCGTCCAGAGCATTGTTGATGAGGTCTTTATCCGTCACGGGATGGACGTATTCAGCTTTCACAACATCCATGACCGTGCCGAGCAAAGTCAGGAGGCGAACGGTTTCAGCGCTGTTGTCGTGAGAGACGTCGCGAGCGATGGCGGCGGTGGGGAAACTGCCAGCGGACCCGACGAGACGCAGTGCGCCCGGTCCGACAGCCAGTCCGGCCAGAAAGGCGGTGCCCAGCAACAGGCCAGTACGGAACTTCATGTGATCTCCATCCTCGGGAACGGGCGTGCTTCCGGCGTCTCTTGCAGTGTGTGAACTAGCGCGAAACGGGTTGCCGAAATGTTAAGACGTGATCTTACAGTGTCCTGCCCTGTCAGAAAACAGGGTCACAGAAACGGAGCAGGGCTGACGATCTGGGCGCCGTGGCGCAACTGGACAAAGAGCAGCCCCTCAGCAGACGGCATTTGCCCGAGTGCGGCGGCTTTCCTGACACTTTGCCCGCTGGAAACACCCAGTGATCCCAAGCCAGAGAGAACAAAGCGGTAATTCTGTCCACAATCCAGAATCAACATCTGTCCAAAAGAGCGGAACGGACCGGAAAAGACGATTCGGCCACTGCACGGAGCTTGAACGGAGGCTGAAGGTGCGGCGGCATAGGTGATGCCTGTTGACGGGCCAGCTTCCGTATCCTGTCCCCAGCGAACCGCAATACGCCCGGTGACAGGTGCGTGGCCGCTCCCGGAAGAAACACCGTTTCCGGCGGAAAGAGCTTTGACCTGAGCACGGGCTTTGCGCGCCTGTTCCATCTGATGGCTCTTTGCGAGCGCGCGGGCTTCGGCTTCCAGTGTTGCTTTGGCCTGAGCTTCCTGTCGGGCGATTGCGTCAATTTCCGCAGAAAGGTCCGCAGACGCCTTCATCGCTTCGGCAACTGCGGATTTCGCACGGCGTGCGGCCTGGTCCGAGACGTTTTCCTGCTTGGCTGCAATCCGGGTTTTGGCGGCCGCGATATCACGTTGATGCGTCTGTGACTGAAGGAGGCCATCGAGCTCTTTCTGGCGGGCTTCCAGAGTGGCCCCGATTTCCTGAAGCTCATCTTCCTTCATTTGCAAGTTTGCAGCCCGCTGCTGGGTCAGGCGGGAGAAACCTCCTAAAATGGAAAGCGCGGTAATGCTCTCCGTCGCAGTCGTCGGGGAGGCCAGCAGAGCAGCATCGGGCGCTATCGAGAGTCTCGCGGCAACAGGCAGGAGCGGTTGGAGCGCTTGGTTTTCGTGGGCAATATCCTGCCGCACGGTTGCTTGCCGACTGGTGAGATCTGCGATTTCGACATTCAAAGCCGCGATACGGGAACGTGTCGTCTGTACAACGGTCTGGGCCGTGTGGGTCTGAGCGGCCAGTGCATCTTTTCGCGCGCTGTCCTGCAAGGCCTTTTGCTGTGCAGCAACGGCAGCAGCCTGTCTGGCACGGAGTGTGGCGGCTTCCTGAGCCTGCTGTGTCTCAAGCGCTTTCCGAGCCGCTTGAGCACGGGCGAGCGCTTGTTGTCCCGCACTTAGGGCATGCGTCGGGTGGGCGTGGGTAGTGGTATGATGCCCATGAGGCGTGGACGCAGTCGCGGCCACCAGCAATGGCGAGAACGCCAAAACCAGTGGCAGAACGACGGCTGAGTCAGGCGTTTTCAAGTAGGGAGACGCCCGTCATCGCTGGGGGCTGAGCAAGACCCAGAAGTGCCAGAAGCGTCGGGGCGAGGTCTGCCAGGCGTCCGTCGTGAAGCGTTTTGCCGTCAGCATGGGCCAGAATGACCGGAACGACGTTGAGGGTGTGGGCCGTATGAACGCCGCCCGTCTCAGGGTCCCGCATGGTTTCGCAGTTTCCGTGATCGGCGGTGACGATCAGTGTGCCACCTGCACGGACAAGTGCGTCATTGATGCGGCCCAGCCCTTGATCCACGGTTTCGCAGGCCTTGATGGCAGCGGGCAGGGAGCCCGTGTGGCCGACCATGTCCGGATTTGCGAAATTCAGAATGATCATGTCAAAGCGGCCGGAATCAATGGCTTCGACGGCACGGTCTGTCAGCTCAGGAGCGGACATTTCCGGCTGTAGGTCGTAGGTGGCGACCTTAGGAGACGGCACGAGAATGCGCTCTTCGCCCGGAAGCTGAACTTCGCGACCACCGTTCAGGAAGTATGTGACGTGAGGGAATTTCTCAGTTTCGGCCATACGAAGCTGAGTCTTGCCAGCCTTGGCCACGACCTCACCCAGAAGATCTTCCAGAGAGACTTTGGGGAACAGGACTGTCATGTAGGGCGACAGATGATCCGAGTAGCGCGTCATGCCGGTAATGGCGGCAAATTTGATGCGGCGACCGCTGTCGTATCCATCAAAGTCCGGTGCCACGAGAACGTCCAGCAACTGACGGATACGATCGGCACGGAAATTACAGGAGAGAATGCCGTCACCGTCCTTCATGCCTCCATACTGTCCAAGGACAGTTGGCAGAACGAATTCGTCTCCCTTGTCTTCCGCGTAGCTAGCTTTGAGTACAGAGAGGGCGTTATCTGCATGAGGGCCTTGGCCATCACGGATCGCATCCACGGCCAGCTTGACGCGCTCCCAACGACGATCGCGGTCCATGGCGTAGTAGCGGCCACTGATTGTGGCAATCTGTACGGTCTGTGGCAGATCTCGAAGGAGGGCTGAAATGAATTCCTCGCCGGAGCGCGGGGGAGTATCACGGCCGTCACTGAAGATATGTAGAGCGACAGGCACTCCTGCTGCGCTGACGATTTTCGCGAGAGCCAGAATATGGTCCTGGTGTGCATGAACGCCGCCGGGAGAGACGAGACCCATCAGATGGCAGGTTCCGCCTGAAACCTTCAGCGCATGAATATATTCTTTGAGGGCTGTATTTTCGGCGAGTGAGCCGTCACGGGCACTACGAGAAATGCGAGGTAGTTCCTGCATCACGACGCGACCTGCACCAATATTCAGGTGGCCGACCTCGGAATTTCCCATCTGGCCTTCAGGAAGTCCGACATCTTCTCCGCATGTCTTAAGAAAAGCATGCGGGTTGTCCGCCCAAAGTCCGTCAAACGTTGGCGTGTTTGCCAGTCTTACCGCGTTATCAGAGTTTTCTTCACGCCAGCCGAACCCATCCAGAATGACAAGCATGACGGGGCGGCGTGGAGAAGAAGCGGTATGGGACATGATTGGACTTCCTGTCTCGCATTAAGGAGGAAAAGACTGTTGGGCATTATGCCACCTCTCCTCCAAAATGCGAACGCCCGCCAGATGGCGGGCGTTGCAGGTGACATGACAGTCGCGTGAGCGTCAGATCTTGTCGATGCCGCCTTTGACGGCGTCCTTGACGTCACCCTTGGCGGTCTGGGCCTGTCCCTTCAGATTTTGGACAACGCCTTCACCTTCAAGCTTTTCATCGTCGGTGACACGACCAACTTCTTCCTTGATCTTGCCGACGACCTTGTTGGTGGCGCCTTTGATCTTGTCTTCAATGGAGCTCATGACATTACCTCCTGAAACAGGGTTGCCGAACATAAACGGCTGGTGAGGCAGGAAGTTTCATGTCTTGCACTCAGATATGCGTGACAAAGCGGCGTGCGGCTTCCATATATCCAAGACTGAAAACCTCAGATTTTCTGGAGATTGACCATGACCCAAAGCTGCGGTCCCGTTTTGGGAACCAATGGCGGGGGGTGTGGCGTCGGCCTCACGCCGGAACAGCGCCGTATCCTGCTCGAGCATGGCACCGAATATCCCGGTTCCAGCCCGCTGAATGATGAAAAGCGGGCAGGAATTTATGCCTGCGCAGGATGTGGGCGTGAACTTTTTTCATCCGCCACGAAATACGAGAGCGGAAGTGGCTGGCCGTCTTTTTTCGCGCCTTTGGAAAACGGTGTCGGGACGACGCAGGACGCCAGCCACGGAATGGTTCGGACGGAAGTGCACTGTGCGGGTTGTCATGGGCATCTGGGGCATGTTTTTCCTGATGGGCCACCGCCCACAGGGTTACGGTATTGCATGAACGGTCTGGCACTCGATTTTCGCCCGGCCGAAGGAGAAAAAGCATGAGTCAGGCGCTGCCGCCTATCGTTCTCGACCACCCGCTGGTGCGCCACAAGCTGACCCGTCTGCGTGATAAGAATACATCTACAGCAGGCTTTCGTCGGCTGACCCGTGAGCTCAGTCTGCTTCTGGCCTATGAAGCGACGCGCGGGCTTTCTCTGGCGTCTCGCCATATTGAAGCCCCGAGCGGGCCAATGGAAGGTGAGGAACTGGACGGCAAGAAGCTGTGCTTCGTCTCCATTCTGCGCGCAGGAAACGGCCTTCTGGACGGAATGCTGGATCTGGTTCCGTCTGCGCGTGTGGGACATATTGGTCTGCGCCGCGACCATGAAACGCTGGAAGTCAGCGAATATTATTTCAATATGCCAAGCGACGTTCCGGGGCGGACATGTATTGTTCTGGACCCGATGCTCGCCACCGGGCATTCCGCTGCGGCGGCTGTTGCGCGCGTCAAGGAAGCGGGTGCTATTTCACCTGTTTTCGCCTGCCTGCTCGCAGCACCGGAAGGCATTGATTACATGACGAAGCTGCACCCTGATGTGCAGATCGTAACGTGTTGTGTTGATCAGAAGCTTGATGAACACGGATACATCGTCCCGGGTCTGGGCGACGCTGGCGATCGTCTTTTCGGGACGCGCTAAACGGGTTCAAATGTTCAGCACACGCGCTTGTGTGCTGAACATCCCGCCGTTTTGTGGCCGGTTATGCATCACCCCCGTTCAGGAGATGAAGTACCATGACCGCTTACGCTATTTTCATTCGTGACAAATTGACCGACCCAGCCGAGTTTGAAGCCTATTCAAATGGTGTCGGCGAGACCTTTAAGGGGCATCCTGCCAAAATTCTTGCTGCCTACGGAAAGCAGGAAAAGCTTGAAGGTATCGAGCCAGATGGTGTCGTTATTGTCGAATTTCCGGATATTGCTGCTGCCCGGGCCTGGTATGACAGCCCAGCCTATCAAACGGTCGCGAAGCATCGCTGGAAGGCCGCTTCTTACAACGTGGTGATTGTAGAAGGCGTCTGAATTTCGGAAATTAGGTTGCAGTTGCATTGTGTTCGACGCTGGGAGACCAGATCGAACACAATGCGTGCAGTTTCAGTCCCGTCGAACGATGTAATGACGGGCAAGATCGGTTTCGATCTGCGTGGCGTGCTGAGTGTCACGGGCTTCGATCATCACAACCAGCTCGGCTGTCTGAACTGACGGCGAGGCAAAAAGGCGATGATGAGACACTTCGATGATGTTTCCACCGTAATTGCCAATACGCGCGGAGATGTCAGCCAGCATTCCGGGGCGGTCGGGAATTTGGAAGATTAGGCGAAGAATTCTTCCGTCCCGGAGAAGAGAGCGAAGGATCGTATTGGCCAGAATACGGGCATTGATGTTGCCACCCGACAAGGGAAGGGCAACCTTGCGGCCCTTGAACAGCTCAGGGTTGGCCAGAACAGCAGCCAGACCCGTCGCGCCAGCGCCTTCGCAGACCTGCTTGGCTTTTTCTGCCAGCGTCGTGATGGCGCTTTCGACCTGAAGTTCGTTAACCACGAGAATTTTGGAAATCCGGTGACGAAATGCTCTGAGGCAATGATCGCCCAACTGCGTTACGGCAATGCCTTCAGCAATTGTCGAGCCACCGAGAGTGGCACCACCTTCTGTCGGAAATGCGGCTAGAGAGGCATAAGCCTCGACCTGAACGCCAATGATTTCCACATCGGGGCGAAGTGCAGCCATGACGGTTGCAAAACCACCGATCAGGCCGCCACCGCCGACAGGGACGACAACCGTATCAATGTCAGGCGCATCTTCGAGAAGCTCGAGTGCAGCAGTCCCCTGACCCGCAATGACGGCAGGGTCATTGAACGGATGGACGAGGACCCGACCTTCTTTATTCTGAATTTCTTCCGCCGTGACGCATGCAGAAGCAAAATCGTCGCCTGCGAGGACAACATTTGCTCCCCATGCCTGGGTCGCTGCAACTTTGGTTGCTGGCGTAAAGCGGGGCATGACGATCGTGGCATCAATACCAAGGAGGCTGGCCTGACGCGCCACACCCTGTGCGTGATTGCCTGCCGAGACTGTAATAACGCCGCGGGCGCGTTCCTCGGGCGTCAGGAGCGCCATTTTGTTGGCGGCTCCCCGCTCCTTGAACGAGCCGATAGCCTGAAGATTTTCAAGCTTGAGCGTAATTTCGGTACCTGTCAGGCGGGAAAGGGCCGGGCAGGCAATCGTCGGCGTGCGAACAACCGTGGACGCAATACGCTTCTGAGCGTTTTCAATGTCCAGAAGGGTCACGACAGGGGCGACGGACGTCAGGACGTCAGACATTAGCGGTATGTGACTTTCAGGATCTCGTAGCTGCGGTCACCGCCGGGAGCGGGAACGGAGATGGTGTCGCCTACATCTTTGCCAATCAGTGCCTTCGCCAGAGGAGACGAGATTGAAATCAGGCCCTGCTTGATGTCGGCTTCATGAACGCCAACGATCTGATAGGCGTTTTCCTTGTCCGTCTCTTCGTCAACGACTTCGATATGCGCGCCGAAACGTACTTTCGTGCCGGTCAGGGTCGAAGGATCAATAACTTCTGCCGAGGAAACAATGCTTTCCAGCTCAAGTACGCGACCTTCGATGAAAGACTGACGGTCTCGGGCAGCGTGATATTCGGCGTTTTCGGAAAGGTCGCCGTGTTCGCGGGCTTCTGCGATGGCACGAATGACTGCAGGGCGGTCAACGCTCTTGAGGGTACGCAGTTCGTCTTCAAGACGCTGCAGTCCCTTTGCGGTCATGGGGATCTTCTGCACTCTGAAATCCTCGGAAAAGCGTGACTGAAATTGAATGAACAGCCTGACAACATAGGATTTTAGGGGGGTTTATGCAAGGTGGCGCGTTTTTGTTTATCGAAAAGCGATAAAATTCTTGGCAGGCAACACCTGTCGGTGCTTATCGTTTTTCGATAAGGAGAAGTCATTATGAAAAAAGTTGATACCTTGCGCCGTGTTCGTCAGATCCTGCGTTTTCTCTTTGGGATCTCATCGGTGCTTTTTTGGGGCGAACTAGTGCTCTTGGCATGCACTCTTGTTCTGACACCGGTACTCCATTTTTTCGGAGGAAACTTCTTTTATTCTCTGTCGCAGAGTGTTGTTGAAATATTTGGTCTCATCATAGCAG
>NZ_JBDOBO010000016.1:0-56146 GCF_047723935.1 Gluconobacter sp. | reverse complement strand
TTACAAGTCCGAAAATATTTCCAATATTTATAAAATGAGCTTCTCTGTGCATCTTATGGCCGTTTGAAAAAGAGGCTGTGATCGGAAATAAATCCGATTTCAGATCAATCATTGGGTGTCTTGGCTACGATGTTGCGCTAAGAGCGCTTTCTATTCTGTTTTCAAGGCCTCCCCGGGCTTTAACCCGCCTGGAATGGACTCCATGACCCATCCGACGACGAACCCGGCTTCACGCCCCGCCGCGCCATTTGCGGAATTTCTACTCTCACGCGCACCACGCTCACCGCTCCGTAACGCTGTTTCCGCTGCTCACTACCGCCCCGAGGCGGAATGTGTGGACGCGCTGCTGCCGCGTGCTGACCTGACACCTGAGCAGGATCGTCAAGCTACCAGAATAGCCCACGGCCTTGCTGAGGCCGCACGAGACTCCTCGCCCGATATTGTGGGGAGCCTTTTACAGGCATTCCCTCTGTCTTCACCTGAAGGGCAATCTGTTCTGGCTCTGGAAGAGGCACTCCTGCGCATTCCGGATTCTGCGACTCAGGATGCGCTGATCCGTTCTCTCGTGGGAGCTACCGACTGGGGACGGCATATCAGTAAACGCCGTGCGTCGGTTGTGAACTCGATTGCGTTGAACCTGTCCCTTGCAGGGCGTTTCAACCAGAGCAAGGGGTTCAGCCTTCGTCGGCTAACCCTTCAGACATCTACTCCCATGGTTCGGCGCAGTCTGGAAAAAGCTATCCGTGCCGTAGGAAGCGGATTCATTCTGGGCTCTACACTGGCTCAGGCTCTAAGACTATCCGCCCCTGCAGAAAAATATGGGCTGACATATGCATATGATCCGCAGGTCAACACTGCTCTGACGGCTCATCAAGCCCTCGATGCCCTTACCGTCTATGAAGACGCACTGGAAGACATCAGCCAACACGCTGGCATCACCGGCGACTTCCATGATCGCCCGATGCTGTATGTACGCCTGCCGGCATTGAGCGCGCGATTCAGCCGTTTCAGGCGCGAGCGGATCATGACGGAGCTGCTGCCGATCCTGCAAAGGCTTACCATCCGGGCCCGGCAACTGGATGTCGGCATCCTGCTCTCCAGCGAAGACAGCACACATCTTGAGCTGACGCTGGATCTGCTTGAGGCTCTCTGTGTGCTGCCTGAACTCGGGAACTGGAACGGGCTTGGCATGACCGTCCAGACCTATGATCGGCGTGCTTCAGCTGTCGTAGATTTTCTTATTGATCTGGGACGGCGCACCGGGCGCCGCGTTCTTGTCAGACTGGTCAAAGGCTCCTGCTGGAATTCGGAAATTCGACAAGCCCAAAAAACCGGACTGGCTGACTTCCCTGTTTTCACGCGCCGTTGCCACACGGATGTCAGTTATCTCGCCTGCGCCCGACAGCTTCTTGAATCGCTGGATGCCACCTATCCGCAGTTTGCCACCCATAACCCGCGGACTATTGGTCATATTCTGGCGCTTGCAGGGCAGGTTCGGCCGGGAGATTTCGAGTTCGCATGCCTGCATGGGCTAGGGCTGGCTCTCGCGCAGCATCTCCGAAACCAACAGGGCATGAACCTGCCCTGCCGGGTGCATGCTCCCATCGGGGAAGTCGCGGCACTCATGCCCAGTTTCGTCAGACAGCTACTGGAAAATGGAGCTGCCTCACTCGTTGTCAGCCGCGACGAAGATCCGGCCATTACGATCGAAGCGTTAACGGCTGACCCCGTCGAGGCAACACGCGCCATGCTGAGAACCGAGCGCCCTAATCGTGCGGTTCGTGCGCCGTCAGACATTTTCCAGCCTGGGCGACGCAACGCGGGAGGTCTGGATCTTTTCAATGAGCTGACACTTCGTGCCCTCCATGAAACCCTTGATGGAGATGCGCCCTTCCTCCACGCCCGAGCTCTGACGCCGGGTGTCACCAGTCAGCACGACCGCTCCCGTCTGCTCTACAACCCTGCAGACCGACACGACCCGATCGGAGACGTTGTCGAGACTGATGGAAAGACACTGCTATCTGCACTGGAGACAGCGGAGCGTGCGCTTGCCAGTTGGGCAGGCAGCAGCCCTGAAGTGCGGATTGCCTGTCTGGAGAAAGCTGCTGATCTGATTGAGGCCCACCGGATTGAGCTAATGGCGCTTCTGGTACGGGAAGCTGGAAAGACCCTTCCAGCTGCTCAGGATGAAGTCCGTGAGGCCGTCAGTATTCTTCGCCATGATGCGGAACGTCTGCAAGGGCGGGATTATCATTTGCAGGCCTCACCGCTCGGCCTTGTTGCGTGTATCAGTCCCTGGAGCAGCCCGCTGGCGGCGTTCGTGCAACAGATTTCCGTCTCTCTTGCAGCGGGAAACGTTGTTTTGGCCAAGCCAGCCGAGCAAACCCCGTTTATTGCAAGCCGCACCGTTCAGCTTCTGCATGATGCTGGGATTCCACCTGAAGTTCTGCACCTTTTGCCAGGCGATGGATCGGTGGGAGAGCGTCTAGTAGCCGATCACCGGGTTGATGCCGTAATGTTCACCGGCTCAACGCCCGTTGGCAAAGCCGTTTCACGCCAGATCTTTGATCGGCAGGGGCGCACGGGCACACCTGTTCCTCTCGTGGCGCGCACGGGCGGACAGAATGCAATGCTGGTCGATAGCTCCGCGCATGCAGAGCAGGTCGTGCAGGATATTCTGAGCTCTGCGTTTGACAGTGCGGGGCAACGCTGTTCGTCTCTTCGTATCCTGTTGATCCAAGAAGACTGTGCAGACCATGTTCTTGAGCTTCTGAAGGGCGCGATTCAGGATCTGGCTATTGGGAACCCGGCACGCCTTTCAACGGATATCGGGCCAATCATCTCTCCGGAAGCCCGGACAGAAGCGATGGATCATATTGAAATGATGCGTCGGGCTGGCCGAACGGTCTGGTCCCCCGAACTGGGTGAAAACTGTCGATACGGCCATTTCCTTCCGCCGACGCTGATTGAAATCGGCCGTGTTGCCGATATTCCGCATGAAGTGTTCGGGCCGGTCCTGCATGTGCGTCGCTTCAACCGCAACGAAATGGACGGCGTGATCGACGCTGTAAATTCCATGGGGTACGGCCTAACTTTTGGCGTTCATTCGCGTGTCGCCATGACAGTGGATCGCACGACTAACCGCATTCAAGCGGGGAACATCTACGTCAATCGGGCCATAACCGGGGCAGTTATTGGCTCACAGCCTTTTGGTGGGTCCGGACTTTCAGGCTGCGGCCCCAAGGCAGGGGGGCCTTTTGCCCTCCGTCGCATGAGTGCCCGCACGTCCCCATGGTTTGCGCCTAAAGATGCAAATCCGGGTAGTATCCCGCGCCATGCGCAAAGTTTGGTGACGTTTCTTGAAAGCCGGGATGCCGTCTCAGCCCGCCAGATCCGACAGGATATTGCGCATGCCATGACGGGCTTCTCAATGACACTGCCCGGCCCCGCTGGAGAGACCAACACACTGACACTCAAGCCTTGTGGCCCGGTACTCTGCGCAGGTGAAAGTTGGCCTGCCATTCTCAGGGCTGTCGGTATGGCTTTGGGAACCGGCAACCCTGCTCTGGTTCTTGGCCCAGATCATGCACTGGACTGGATGCAACGTCTTTCACCCGGTTTGGCCGACCGTATCCAGCGCGTTGATCCAGGGGCCTTGCCGGAATGTGCCGTCATGATCATGGAAAGACACTCCCCCCGCGCGCTGCAGGCTGCCTCAACCCTGACAGCACGCGAAGGGCGCATTGTGCCCATTCATGTGTTGGATTGTCTGCGCCCCGAATGGCTTCTGGAAGAGCACGTCGTGACCGTTAATACCGCTGCCCTTTGCGGTGATCTGACCACGATGGCTCTGTCCTGAAAGCACTTCAGTGATGAAGACTGGCCGTAACGTCCCACGTAATTTTCTGCGTTTCTGAGCGGCCATCTTCAGCAGGGTCCAGGGAATAGACCTGATGAACAATCGCGTCATCCAGGTTGGTCATGGAAAAACTACCCTGCTGTGGCTGCTTCTTCTGCACAAAGCTGCCCAGAATGCTCTCTGTGGTGTCGTAATCCTTAAGCGACGGATTTGTGAGAGCGATCATGGAAACATACTCGTAGAGGGAGGGCCATGACACGCCGTCCATTCTCGAAAGGTCTATTGTCACCGCCATATACTTGATCGTTTCGACCGTCCGTGATCCCAGGAAAGACGTCGTTAACGGCTCTTGCACATAGGTTGGGCCCATAAGTGTTGGAATGACATGCATCGGCGTGTGGTCGCTATCCTCAATCCCAACATCGGCGAACCAACGAACCGGATAATTGTCCCTCAGGGCTTTCGTTACGCGTGGCGATGGGAGGCGGATGTTGTCCGCAAAGACGGGCGACGTATCGACACCCTGCATGAGATAAGGATCACGATCCAGAATATGGGAGATGAGATCGTCTTCATGGACAGTGGCGAGAATGAAAAGACGGGGTATCCTGCAATGTGCCTGCAGGCGAACACCATATTTCGCAAAACGCTCTTCCAGATGAGCCTGAAACTGCTCTTCCACCCCGGCTGGAAAACCAATGAACTGTGAACAGACCGTTTGGTCCCAACGAGCAATCTGACGACCACTGGCAGGCTGGACGATTTCTTCCACGGCATGCCGGGTCTGATCGGCAGAGTAACCCTGCACGACCAGTTTCTCCTGAGCGTGAAGAGAAGGCGCTAAGGCAAGCAATGCGGCAACAAGAGGCATCCAGACTTTCATGAAACAGCCCTTCACAACGCTTCATGTCAAAATATGTCTGAACTTTGCTATTTGCACAACCATTTCGAATAAAAAATGAAGGTTACCTTATTGGCTGGCCTTGCGAACCAGCCGTTGGAGTACGGGCCGCACCTTCAAAAACTGCCCATACAGGGCCTCCAGGCCTTTAAGCACCAGCGAGCAACGGGCGATTTCTCCCAAAGGCTGGAGAATTGGGATGGCACGCCACATGGCCGCAAAGGCGGCCGCACCGTCATAAAGCTGCTCTCCCTCTCTGGCATGAAACCGGGCGAGCAAGGCCTCCCGATCCAGTGGGCAATCCGTAATGTCGCCAGAAGCATCGATGAAATCAATGTTCCCGCGCCAGTCGAGCCGACGCATAAGGGCGATTTCCCGCTGGCATAAGGGGCAGTTTCCATCATGCCAGACCGTCAAACGTGACATGTCAGGGAGCCAGCTCGGCTTCAACACTCACTGTGACGCGAAGAGTTTGTTCCTGCGGAGTGCCTTGTGGCGGTGTGAACGAATCGCTGGCAGCCCGGGCCGCCATCAGCATAACGGGACGTGGCCCTGGCTCTATGGAGGACACACGGATCTGCTTCAACCGGACCACATGCAAGCCGAGCGTTTTGGCACTTTCTTCAGCTTCCTGGCGAACTTTCTGAAGCGCCTGAGTGCGGGCCTGACGCAGGAGCGTTTCCCGTGTTTCGGAGTCCAAAGACCAGTCCAGCCCATCCATCATCAGGCCATGACTTTGCAACTTGCCTGACAGAGCAAGAAGCGACACAGCATCCTTACCGCTCAAACTCAGATCCTGACGAGCGGTCCAGCGCGTTGGGCCGTGTTCCGGCGTCTGGTCCGACAGGGAATAACTGCCAGCCTGAGCTTCAATCCCTGAGAGCCCGGATGCCGTTTTCATGGCTTCCGCCATATGGGCATTCAGGGTTTTCTGAGCCTCAATTGCAGAGGCACTCTCCGCCCGCCCGAAAAGACGTACCGTCAGAAGCGTTGGCGCTGCATGGGCTTCACCCGTAACGGTAAAATCAAGCTCTGTTCCAGTTGTCTGGGGTTCCACTGCCCGTGCCTGACAGAAAATCGCCAGAGACAGGACAGCTAGCGGCGTGGCCAGACGGAAAAGACGCTTCATGAATGCTCCTCACTATGTTCCAGAAGCACCAACGCACGACGCAGCCGTGCGATCCCTGCGCGCAAATGGTGATGCTTGCAGAGTGTATCGCCCTCTGTGCGCAGGCGGCGCGCATCATCCATGGCTCCTACAGGAATGCCATGTGGCGTCGCCAGAAGATGGTCCACATTTTGTGCAAGCTGCGTGCAGTATTCCGCACTGTCAGAGGTCACGGAAATGACGCCCTCTTCTTTCCCGCTAACAGGTCGGGCAGGCGCATTCTGCGATGGCGTATGCCCAACAGGGGCAGCCGCGAGGCTTCCCACCAGACCCAGAAGACAGACAGACATTGGAGGCAGAAGGCGCATTCGGCCTTCTTTACACGGTCTCACCTAAGCCACGTGTGAGGGAGGAATGAAACTTCCGTCATGCGGAGAGGGTCTTTGTATTCTGAATGACGGGCAGAAGCAGCGTTACCCGTAGCCCCGGCTTTCCAGCAGCAAGCTCCATAGTTCCACCGTGCAATTGAACGACAGCCTGCACCAACGAAAGGCCAAGCCCTGCGCCTGGGGTGTTTCGCGCTGTTTCAGCGCGGAAAAACCGCTCTGAAGCGCGGGCCATATCCTGTTCACTCATGCCAAGGCCCTGATCCGAAACACTGACGGCAACACGCCCTTTCTGCATCACAGCGGCAAGTGTGATTGTCGTGTTCTCCGGCGCGAACTTGATGGCATTATCGAGAAGATTGGCAACGGCCTGCTGCAGAAGATGCGGGTCTCCATTGACCGGCGCCAATGTCCCGATCCGGAAATCGAGTTTCAGGCCAGCATCTTCCATGGATGCTTCATAAAGCTCGCTCAAACCTTCCAACAAAGGCGGAATGTCCAGCACTGTGAAAGCCGCCCGCTGCGCGCCCGCTTCAAGTTGGGCGATACGCAGAAGAGCTTCGAAAATGGACGTCACATGGTCCAGATCCAGAACGGCACGATCAATCGCCGCACGAAGCTCGTCTTCAGAAGTGGCCGTGAGGCTCGCATCTTCCAGACGCGCGCGTGCTCGTGCAATGGGTGTTCTCAGATCATGGGCAATGGCATTCGAGACCTGCCGCACGCCATCCATCAAACGGTTGATACGTTCGAGCATGGTGTTGACCGTCTGAGCGACAAGATCGGTTTCATTGCCGGTCAGCGGTATGCGACGACTGAGGTCTCCCTGCGCCACAGCAGACGTCGTGCGGGCAATGGAGCGCACGACCTGCCGGAAAATCCGCCGAATGGCGAGCGTCCCACCCGCAGCCAGCAGCGACACCATGACCCAGGCCCAGATAAGCGTATCGGTCAGAACGTGCCGGACGACCTGCCGCCCACGAACATCCCGCCCAACAATCAGGCGAAAGCCTTCCGACAGCGGAAAGGCGTGCATCTTGGCTTGGGTGCGAAAACCATCCCGGCGGATGGAGAGTTCATAAAACTCATCCATCTGGGTGATGACCACAGGCCAGCCAGGTAGATTTCCAGCATATTTGCGACCGTCAGGCCCAACGAGCAAATACAGCTCGTCATCCTCGACGTTCTGATCCAGTCGGTCCTGAATAGCGAGCGCCAGAGCCGCCGGGCCACCATGAACCCAGCGTTGTGCCAGATCGTGGGCATCCACCTGCACGGCAGCTTCGACCTGGCGGTCCAGCTGGCCAGTGGTGTTCCACCAGATGAACGACAGGAACACGCCCGCAGAAATGATGAACACCAATCCGTAGGCGAGCGCGAAATTCAGCCCTGCAGACCGGATCGGCCAGCGCAAACGCTTCCCGAGACGGCGAAACCCGCGCCAGATTTTCACGGGTCAGTCCGCGCGCAGGATGTATCCGGCGTTGCGGATCGTATGGATGAGGGGCGTTGCAAACGGCTTGTCCACTTTCTGGCGCAGGCGTGAGACGTGCACGTCAATCACGTTGGTCTGCGGGTCAAAGTGATAGTCCCACACGCGCTCCAGCAGCATGGTCCGCGTGACGACCTGCCCCGCATGACGAATCAGAAATTCCAGCAGACGAAATTCGCGGGGCTGAAGATCAATCTTCTCGTTCCCGCGCTTCACAGTCCGGGAAAGCAGATCCATCTCCAGGTCGCCCACAGTCAAACGTGTCTGAGGAGCAGATTCAGGCCGACCACGGCGGCCGAGCGCCTCAATCCGGGCCAGAAGCTCTGAGAAGGCAAATGGCTTGGTCATGTAGTCATCGCCACCGGCCTTCAGGCCAGCCACTCGTTCATCAACATCTGCCAGAGCGGACAGCAACAGAACCGGCGTCGCATTCTGCTGTCCACGCAGCGTTTCCAGAATGCGCAGGCCGTCAATCCCGCCGGGCAGCATGCGGTCCAGGATCACAACGTCATAATTTTCACTGACAGCCAGAAACAGACCATCCTTGCCGTTATCCGCCTCATCCACGACGTGCCCGGCTTCACGCAATCCCTTGAGCACAAAGGCGCGGACTGTGGAATCGTCCTCAACGAGCAGGATACGCATTGATTTTACTCTCTTCCTTCCGGGCGACTGGGCGCCGTATCAGGGCCTCAGAATACCGGCTTGTGTCCACGGGTCAAAGTGGAGGCTCGATCAGTTATCCGCATTCTTGGGGCGTGGTCCGATATGAACGGGAAGCGTCAGGTCCGTGCCGCCACGCCTGACGCCAAAATTCAGAACCATGCCCGGTCTAGCCGCAGCGATGCTTCGCAACAGCATACGGGCGCTGATGACGGGCGCTCCATCTACCTGCCGCACGATGTCGCCACGGCGCAGACCGCTTTTCTGGGCCGGTCCACCGTTATCGACACCCGCAATACCGACGTCCGTGTCCCCGTCATCAAGAGTAATACCGAGCCAGCCGTGCTCGACATGTCCAGTTGCTTCGATTTCAGCCACGATCGGGGCGACGATTTCGGACGGAATACCGAAGCCAATGCCTACGGAGCCCCCAGCAGGCGTCACGATGGCAGCATTCACCGCCACAACCTGTCCCCGCATATTGAAGGCCGGACCGCCAGAATTCCCTGGATTAATGGGGGCGTCGAGCTGAATGAAATCGTCCAGAGAGCCGATCCCCAAGTCACGCCCTACGGCAGAGACGATGCCCGCCGTCACGGACGAACCAAACCCGAACGGGTTCCCTGCCACCAGAATCCAGTCTCCGATATCCGTCTGGCGGCTGTCGCCCCAGGTGACGTGCGGCAGCGGCTCAGGACTATCAACCTTGATGACGGCAATATCCGTCAGCGGATCAGCTCCCAGAAGACGGGCCGGCATTTCATGACCGTTGGAAAGGGAGACGACCACCTTGTCCGCTCCGCCGACAACGTGCCGGTTGGTCACAATGATTCCGGTCGCATCCACGATGAAGCCCGAGCCCGCCCCAACCATTTCGTCCTGCTGGCGCTTCATGCGGTCATGATAGCGCTTTTCCAGCGGGGTTCCCTTGATTTGCGGTGGGACGTGATCATGCCCGTCCGGGCTGCTCTGGGTAATGGCAATGTTCACAACGGCCGGAATGACCTGACGCACAAGCGGCGCAAAACTCAGAGGACCGTATTTAACCAACAAGGGAGGCAGTGCCGGTGCCGCGGCCGGAACCGGCGGCTGCGTCGGAATACCGTGTGCGTCCGTGCTTTCTCCTGCCAGAGGGCTGTCCGGACTAACGGACGAAAGCGGTTTGACGGCCTGCTGTTGAATGGTCGTTGCAGCAGGCTGAGATGTGGGAGAGTGTTGCTCTCCGTGGCTGTGCAGACGCAATGCCAGCATCAGGCCTACTGTCACGACAGTCGCTGTTCCGGCCCCGATTGCAGCGGCCTGAAGAGAGCGATTCATGGGAAACAGGTCACGAACATCGTCATGTTTCAGCTGCTAACACAAAACCGTCAAAGCTCCTAAAAGAAGCCGCAGACAGGGGTTTCCTGCTAGGCCGGAGGGAGATATAAAAACCCGATAATGAGCATTTTGGAAATCATATCATTCCATCATTTCTATTTTTTAAAATATCTACTTTTCATATTTTCAAGGCAGTTCTTCTGCTTCGAAAGATTTTCCCGATGCTCACCAATTTTCTGCCTCGCGATGCCCTTCTCCTCACAGGTCGCGTATTGCTCGCCGGTCTTTTCCTCGTCATGGGATGGGGCAAACTCGCCGACTTCCCCGCAGCAGTGTCCTACATGATTCAGACCGGTGCGCCTGTTCCCACCCTGTCAGCCATCCTCGCTATCGTCGTGGAGCTCGGGGCAGGACTAGCTTTGCTTGGCGGCATTTTAGTGGAACCCATTGCGATTGTTCTTGCCCTCTACACCATCGTGACAGGGCTGATCGGCCATCATTTCTGGACGATGTCCGGAATGCTCCGCTACGACATGATGATCCATTTCTATAAGAACATCAGCATTGCAGGTGGCCTGCTCGCTCTTGCCGCCGCTGGCGCAGGACGCTTCGCAATCAGGCTCCGCTAAAAGCTTGCCGCAGACAGGTCATTCCTTGATGGTAACGGTAACTTCGTTTTCTTAAGGAATGACTTGTCATGCGCCTGTCCCGTCGCTCCCTGCTCGCTCAGTCCGCCGGGTTTGCATCCTTGTCTCTGCTCCCGAATATGGCCCGCGCTGCATTTGCCCCACGAAAAGTCATTTTCGATACAGATCCCGGCATCGATGATGCAATGGCGCTTCTTTTGCTGTGTGGCACGCCAAACATCGAACTGGTGGGCATTACGACTGCGGCCGGTAATGGATTGATCGACACCACAACACGCAATGCGCTCTATCTGGCCGAACGCTTCCGGATCGATGTCCCGGTTTCAAAAGGCCAGGGCGCGTCTCTGGATGGTGTGACATCGTCCCCTCCTGTCACCATTCATGGACGAAACGCTCTGGGAGATATTCCTCTCTCGGCAGTCCACAAAAAACTCGATCCTCGCCCTGCTCATGATCTCATCATTGATCTGGTGCGCGCCAACCCACACGAGATCACTCTCGTGGCGACAGGACACATGACAAACCTCGCTCTTGCTCTGCGCAAGGCGCCAGACATTGCCAGTCTGGTGAAGGATGTCGTGCTGATGGGCGGCGCATTCGGGCATCACGATGCACGGGGAAATGTGACACCCGCGGCGGAAGCCAATTTCAATGGCGATCCACGAGCTGCCGATGAGATCTGTGCCGCGCGTTGGCCGGTGACAATCGTAGGGCTCGATGTCACGACGCAAACTCTGATGACAGACGCCTACTTCGAAAACCTGCGCCAGCATGGAGGCCAGTCAGGACGTTTCCTGTGGGATATCACGCGGGTCTACATGACGTTTCATCGGGGGCTGGGTCTGGACGGCATTTATGTCAACGATGCCTCTGCCGCAGCATACGTGATTGCGCCGGAATTGTTCAAAACCCAGAAAGGTGCCGTTCGCGTCTCGACGGAAGGCGTTACCCTTGGTGAATCAGTTCAAAAAGCAGACGGCCGGGTTTATCCACCCGGAGACTGGGACAATCGCCCATCTGTTCAGATCTGCACGGAGGTGGACGCCGAGGGCGTGCGTTCCCTGTTCCGTAAGGCAGTTTTCCAGATGGCCTGATGGAGCCTAGCGTTTGGGACGTGGCTTTGGCGGTTCAGCCGTTGCCGGATCTTCAGGCCAGTCATGCCTTGGGTAGCGCCCTCGCATATCCTTCCGCATATCTGACCAGCTCCCTTTCCAGAAACCGGCAAGATCAGCGGTAATCGCCTGTGGGCGGCCCGCCGGTGAGAGCAATGCACACTGAAGCGGCACGGCGCCATCAGCGAGCAACGGCGTTCCGGCCGTGCCATAGAATGCCTGTGCTCGTGCAGACACTGTTGGCACGGCCCCGGTATAATCAATGTCGTGGGTGCTGGCTTTGAGCGTCAGGCGAGGCGGCAGCTTTCGATCAAGTGCGGAAAGGTCGCTATAGTCCATACGGGCCCGAAGAATGGACAGAAGATCGAGAGCTTTCACCTGAGTCAGACGATCGCAGCCTGCGAGATATGGCTCCAGCCATGCCAGATCATCAGCAAGAGCAGCCATCGACAGGTCCGGCAGATGAGGCGCGTAGGTCGCGCGTGCATGCGCTACACGGGCCTGGAACTGAAACGCCGGGTCAGACCAGTTCAGAGCACGGGCAAGATCAGCCGCGATTTGCTGTAGAAGAAGTGCCTGTGCCTCCTCAAACGTCACTTCCGTATTGCGATCACGCAGGATCAACGCACCCAGACGCAGCCTGCGTCGCGCGATGATCCGACCTGACGCCCCATCCAGACTGGTTTCAACCTGCTCGGTTGTTCGATCCAGAAGCGTCTGGGGTAAATTTTCTGCGTCCAGAGGCGCCGCAAGCGTGATTTCCGTCGACGTTCGCGTGTGAAACGCTGCCGCAGCCAAAAGCTTCTCCCGTGCAAGACCATCATTGGCCTGCACACGGGCACTCCCACCGCCCGCAAGCCGAAATCGGCCAATTTCTCCCGCAGCCTGCGCCACACGATCAGGAAAACCGGCGGCCAGAAGTGGCCCTGCATGAGATGGCATCGGGCTGAGTGGAAGGTCTTTGCCACCCATGCGGCGCAGAAAGCGTTTCGCCGCCTGACGCATATGGAACAGGCTGGCCCTGTCCGCTCGTGGATCATCCCGCTCAAACAAAGCCAGACGTGTGCGAATGTCCGCTCCCGCAGATGCCCCGGAAGGCATATTCGGTCTGGGGCGTAAAGGATCACGCTCTTCCAGAAGAGCGGCCAGGCAGGCAGCCGTCACACGCTCGGGGATGGTTTTCGCCGCACAGAGCATGGCCGCAAGACGCGGGTGTGTTCCGAGCCCAACCATCCGTTTTCCAAGAGTCGTAATCTGGCCGGCTTCATTCAGGGCACCCAACTCACGCAACAACTCACGCCCACCCGCAAGCACTCCGGTAGGAGGCGCATCAAGGAGTGGCAACATGTCGGGCGCTGTTCCCATGACGTCCTGCCAGGCTGCCGTCACGAGAGCGAAGTCCGTTAAATCCGCAACAAGGATTTCGGGCACATCCTGTGGCCGCAGAGAGCGTTGCGTAGCCTCGGACCACAGACGGATCGCGATACCAGGAGACTGACGCCCTGCACGCCCCGCGCGCTGAGTGGCCGTCGCACGCGAAATCTTCAGTGTTTCCAGCCGGGATAGCCCTGTGTTGGAATCCAGACGCGGTGCCCGGCGCAGACCACCATCGACAACAATCCGAACGCCGGAAACCGTCACGGAAGTTTCGGCAATCGACGTTGCCAGCACAACACGCCGTCTGTCGGATGGCGCAATCGCGCGGTCCTGATCTTCTGTCGTCTGTTCTCCATGAAGAAGAAAAACAGGCACAGCATCTCCAAGCAGAGCCTGTGTTCGGCGAATTTCCCCAACGCCGGGAAGGAACGCAAGAATATCGCCCTCTTCCTCTGTAAAAGCCTGCCGGATAGCGCGTACGCAGGCTTCTGGCAGGTCACGCGGGTGCATTACATCCCGGGTGTGGCGTATATCAATGGGATATTGTCGGCCTTCACTCTCGATCAGGGCGGCATTCATAAGATCTGTAAACGCACGCCCATCAGGCGTTGCGGACATGGCCAGAATGCGGAGATCCGGCCTGAGTTCACGCTGGAGGTCCAGACAGAACCCCAAAGCTGCATCCAGATCCAACGAGCGCTCATGCACCTCATCAAATAGCACAGCGCCAACCCCATCTAACGTTGGGTCTGCCAAAAGGCGCCGTACAAGCAACCCTTCCGTCACAACTTCAATACGCGTTCGGCCTGATACGGCGCTGTCGGTGCGCGTACGGAAGCCTACAGTTTCACCCGGTCGCTCTCCCAGCGTGGAGGCCATCCGTGACGCGGCCCCTCGCACAGCCACACGGCGAGGTTCGACCAGAATGATTTTCTGCCCCGCAAGCCATGCCGCCTCAAGCAGTGCCAGCGGCGTCAGGGTTGTCTTACCGGCACCGGGAGGAGCAACGAGAACAGCGTTCGGCTGCTGCTCTAACGTTTTCAAAAGATCAGGAAGAACAGCCGCAACCGGAAGATCTGGAGAAAGGAAATCGCTCAGGACAAAACTCCGGAATTAGGGGCTCGACGTGGAACCGCAACACTGAGCGTAATTGGAGACAGATGTCTCAAAACCCGACTCTCTTCAATGGGTGCTCAGATGTGCAAGCGTCCACGTCCAGCTTCCGTCACCACCATCTTATTTCAGAGCAAAGCCAAGCCGGTTGAGCACGGCTTTCATGACATGGCGGCCGCTCAAGCCGTGGTAGCTATCCACACGACTTGCTACGGTTTCGGACCAGGCTCGTGGTGGAAGCCCCTGTTCCTGCTGATAGGCATCGGCAACGCGGTCATAGGCGGCAACACCTTCGGCTTCATCTGCGGAAGTATAGCGTTCACGGTGCACCACGACATCCTGTCCCAGACGCGGCTTGTAACCATTCTGAGCCGACGGATCAGGACGTCCCACACAGAGACCAACAACTGCAACGGTTTTGGGCGGAAGGTTTAGCAGCCTGGCAACGTCTTCCGGATGATTCCGCAGACCACCGATGTAAACAGTCCCCAGCCCCATGGACTCGAACGCCGTCACAGCATTCTGGGCAGCGATACCGACATCCAGCGTGCTCATGAGGAAGATCTCCTCATAATCCAGTGCTTCACTACCCTTGCCTGCCCGGCCCGCAATCCGCTCCAGACGCGCCAGATCGACGATCCAGGCGAGAAACAACGGTGCAACTTCGATGTGCTTTTGATTGCCACAGAGTTGGGCAAGTTTCGCCCGCGTCTCCGGATTTTCAACCGCAACAACGGACCATACCTGCAGATTACTGGACGTTGCCGCAGAAGAGGATGCCGCAATTCCAGCTTCCAGCGTTCCGGGAGGCAGCGCATCCGGGAGATAGGCCCGGACGGAATGGTGTTTCAGAAGAGTCTGGAGAACCGGATTGTCCGGCAGGTCTTTTGGGGCGTCAGTGCGATAGCGGGTCTGCCACAGGGAAGAAATGCCGGACATGGTGGTTCCTCAGTCTTCGTAAGTGATGAGTGCGTTCAGCGGAACGTCCAGTTTGTCACGTCCTTTGAGACCTGCAAGCTCGATCAGCACGCTTGCACCCACAACTTCTGCCCCAACCTTACGCAAGAGGTCGATGGAAGCAGCAAGTGTGCCACCCGTAGCCAGAAGGTCGTCAAGCACGACAACGCGCTGACCCGGCTTGATGGCGTCTACCTGGATATGGAGTTCGTCTTCACCGTATTCGAGGCCGTATTTCAGGGAAATCGTCTCGCCCGGCAGCTTGCCCGGCTTACGGAGCATGGTGAAGCCACAGCCAAGGCGCTGTGCCAAAGGCGCTGCAGTCAGGAAGCCGCGACTTTCGATGCCAGCCAGCAGGTCCGGCTGCCAGGCGGAGATAATGCGTGCCAGACGCCCCGTTGCAACCTGCCAGGCTTCGGCAGAGCGGATCAGCGTGGAAATGTCGTAGAACAGGATGCCCGGCTTCGGGAAATCGGGAACCTCACGGATGTAGTCCTTAAGGTTGAGCGGCTGGGGTTCCTGAAACGACATGGCGGCACTGCTTTCTTCTGGGCATGACAAACAGCGCGCCATGTAGGGGACTCTTCCCCTTTAACTCAAGCCCGGATTGCGTTCCGGGCCTGATCGATGGCTTCAAGCAGTGCATTCCTGCGGAACGGCTTGGGCAAAACCGCCACGCTTTCCCCCATGAGTTGTCCCTCCTCAAAGTCTCCTGACATGAGAACAACGGCAAGGCTGGCATTCTGCTCCCGCAGTTTCCGGGCAAGGAGCAGGCCATTGAGAACGCCGGGAAGATTGTAGTCCGTCACCAGCAGGTCTGCGGACCCGTCCCACGCCAAGGCACTTTCAGCATCTTCAACCAGATGAACGTCCCATCCTTCCCGCGTCAGAACCGTCTTCACCACGAGGGCCACGGCCACATCGTCTTCAACAAGAAGTACCTGCATCACTCTCAACTCCTTCAGGGCGCTGATGATGGCAGTCTGGGCCTCAGCAGAGCAAACACGGTTGCCGCGCAGAAGGCGAACACCAGAAAGCCCGCAAATGGAATGGCCGTCCCGGGGGACATCAGACCGAACAGCGCACTTGCTACCGCTCCGAACAGGTACTGCATTGTTCCTGCCAGAGCAGAAGCCGAGCCTGCACGTTCGGACTGTTCGGACAGAATGCCAACCATTGAATTGGGTCCAATGATGCCTGTTGGCGCCATTGTGATGACAAGCGAGATGATAAGCGGCCAGAGGAAGAACGATCGAAGCTGTCCGCCCGATGTCAGATCAACAGCGGAAATGACGGCCAGCGCCAGGAAAAGGATACTGCCTGTCAGGCTGATCCCCAACGCACTGAAAAGCATGTGGGTCGTACTAACCTTCCCCACCACAAGCCCATTGATGGCGGAAGCCCCGATCATACAGACAGCGAACAGACCAAACAGCATCCCGTAATGGAACGGAGACATGCCAAAGCGCTCTTCGAACAGCGTGGGAGCACCTGTCAGATAGGTGAAGGTTACGAAGCCCAGAAAGCTCCAGACGAGGCCATTCGTGATGAAGCTGCGGGTCCGTAGAATATAGATATAGCGTTCGATGATGGAGAGAGGTCGCATGTCCCGGCGTTCCTGCAAGGGGAGAGTCTCCGGGAAGACCGTCAGGAGCATCAGGGTACAGAGGCCTCCGTATACGGCGGTGGCCCAGAAAATGACCCGCCAGTCCACAAACTTCAGCGCAAAGCCACCCAGCATGGGCGCGAGAATCGGAACAACACCCTGCACGACGATCAGGCGCGACATGAGGCGGGACGCTTCATCACCTTCCGTCAGATCCCGAAGACATGCATTGGGAATCACCAGGCCGGCCGAGGCCATCAGAGCTGAAAAAACCCGACAGATACACATGATGGTCATGGTCGGGGCCAGTGCGCAGCCGATCTCGCCGATTGTGTATCCGATCATGCCAATCAGAAGCGGCAGCCGTCGGCCGAACCTGTCTGACACCGGGCCAATCGTGATCTGACCAATGGCCAGTCCGATAACCCAGGCAGCCATGGTGATACTGCCTGAACCGGGAGCAGAATGAAGCTGGCGTTCCATTTCAGGGAGGGCCGGGAGATAGATATCTGTGGAGACAGGTCCGACTGCCGTGAAGATACCCAGCATAAGCGGCAACCATCCCGGAATGGTATCTCCACGCCGGAACGCCATGCTCTGTTCTGTCATTCGTTTCTGCCTGTGAAAAAGCAATGTTCAGAAGATGAGAAAGGACCCGTCCCTCACGAACGGATCAAACCAGTGAATCGTTCAGAACGAGATGTTCGAACGGTTATTCATCTGCCTGACGCAGGAGCAACGCTCCCAGAACGCCAGAAACCACAAACAGGCCACCCGCGAGACCAAGCTGGATCATATGACCAATACGTGTGCCAGCCCCTACCAGAACAAACACCAGGTTCTGAGGCAAACCGCCAAGGCAGGTTGCCAACGCAAAGGCTGGAAGCGGAAGTTCAAATAATCCGGCTGCCATGGAGACCAGCAGAGCAGACCCAACAGGCATAAGCCGCAAGGTCAGAACAGCACGGAAGGGTTTGCGATGAAGGATTCTTGCCAGCGCTGCATAATTCCTTTGCAGGCGGTCATGCAACCTTTGTCGAAATTTTACCGGTGCAAGCACTCTGGCCCAGCCATAAGCCGCCATCGCCCCCAGCATATACGCCAGAGAACACAGGCCCAGCCCACCCCAGACTCCGAACGCCAGCCCCGCGGCAATGCACAACGCCTGTCGCGGAAGACCGCAGGCACAATACGGAATGGCCAGTAGCAGGAACCAGACTGCTGCATAGGGAGTCTCGTGCCAATGCGGCGCGTTTTCCAGCAGACGATGAATGAAGGGCAACCGCTGCAACACCGCCACACACAACAACATCGCACCAATCGTCAAAGCAGCACGCCACGGCACAAGCTGACGAAATGTGCGCCGCAGTTCGGGATCAGGAGGGGAAGAGATCGGGCTACCCATCTCCGCCGGATACCAGCGGAAACGGCACGCGGCTATGGCACGAGCAGATTTTGAAAAAGAAACTCTTGCAGATATATCTTAAGATACTATATCGTACGACATATCGAATGAAGGAAAACAGAATGTTCAAACATGATACCCATCGCGCTGAGCGCGGTTTCTCAAGGTTCTCCCGGGGTTTTGGCTTCGGCGGACACAAGCATCGCAAGGGCGGTCGAAGCCGCAGCGACGCATCAAACAGCGAAGGAGAAAAAATGCAGGATCGTCCGGACTTCCGCGAAGGCGGATTTCCTCCAGAGCGTGGCGAACACGCAGGGCGCCGATTTGGTGGCCGGGGTGGCGAAGGTCGTGGCGGACGCGGCTTTGGTGGTCGGGGGCCACGCGGCGGCAGCCGGTTCGGTGGCGGCAGTTTTGGTGACGACACTTTCGGGCGTGGTCGCAAACTGACAGCTGAGGAACTTCAGATTGTCATTGAAGCCCTTCTCCATGATCAGCCTGCGCATGGTTACGAGCTGATCCGCCGCCTCGAAGAGCACTCCGGTGGGTTCTACAAACCGAGCCCTGGCGTCATTTATCCTTCCCTCACCTATCTTGAAGAAGCTGGCCTCACCGCCGTCACACAGGAAGGCAACCGTAAGCTTTACAGCCTTACGGATGAAGGGCGCACCCATTACGAAGCGAACCGGGAGACGGCGAATCGTATTCTCGAGGTCCTCGCCCGGATTGGTGCCCGGATGTCGGAAGTTCGGGATGCCTTCAGTGGAGTGAACGATCTTGATCCAAGCCTGGGTCAGGACCTGCATGAGGCACGTCTTGCTCTGAAGCTGGCACTGAAATCCCGTCGCGGAGCGAATGCAGAGGAACTACGCCGGGTGGTGCTGATCCTGCGGCAGGCTGCAGCCGACATCAGCGGTGAAACACCAGAAGACAAGCCGTCCGCCGACTGAAGATCACGCCTCTTCGTCTATGAGAATGAATGGAGTAAAGGGTGGTCATGATTGTTCAGGACCACCCTTACTTCTGCAACATGCCCGAAGACACGCAGTACTATCGGCCTGAAGTCTTTCCAGCCGGCTTCATTGAAAAATCAATGATCTTTGCGCTTCCTGACCGACTCAAGAAATTCCGGCGCAATCTGTGGCACGTCCGGCGCAATCCTGGGGAAGATGCAGTTTATATGCCGCTGTTCCGGGTGGACTGTATTTTAAAGTCAGAGCCGCGCCCTGCAGGGTTGCAGGGACCGCTGGATATTTATCCATTCTATACCCGCACGACAAAGACCCGCAGCCGTGAGTTGGACTACTATGTCCTGTTCATTTTTCGCGAAAAACTGTCATTCATGCGATGTCAGGAACTCATCGGGAAAGGTTAAGCACTGCCCCACTTGATGTAGATCGTCAGGAGGCCCAATGATGACACGCTTTTCAGACCATTAATGCGGATAAGATCGATGTCCAAATCCCTGTACGCCACGATGAAAGCCCTGCCGGGCTGCCGTGAGAAGGTCCGTGACCTTCTGATTGCTTTAGCTGCCGATGTGCGCGCTGAGCCCGGCTGTGAGCGCTTCGTTGTGCACACACTGGCAGAAGACCCTAATTTTTTCCATGTGGAAGAAAGCTACCGTGATGAAGCCGCTTTCAGAACGCATATTTCCAACGAGCACGGCCGCGTCTTCAACAAGGCCATAGAAACACTGGTTGAAGACGGCGGCTCGAAAGTTGTGTTTCTCGATACGGTAATCTGAACAAACGTCAGATCAGGCCCTTTGCGCGAATCAGCGCAAAGGCAGCCAGAGACACCATGCATTTAAGTTCGCCACGTGCGATCAGATCTTCAAATTCGCCCAGCGTCATGTCCTGCGTCGTGATGTCCTGCTCGGTGTCTTCCAGCTCGGTTTCCCCACGCGTAAGGTTACGCGCCAGAAAGACGTGGCCTTTCTGGTTCGAATATCCGGCCCCCTGATACATCGTTCCCACATGGATCATCTCGCCGGCGCGCAGGCCCGTTTCCTCGCGGAGTTCACCAAGAGCCAGTTCGACAGGATCGACGTTCTCTTTGGTCTCCCACATTCCCATTGGCAGTTCGAGCAGGCGCTCCCCAACCGGGTACCGAAACTGCTGGATCAGGGTCACGCGGCCATCAGCATGCATGGGCAGGATCACCACAAACTCTCCACGCTCGACAATGCCATAAAGGCCTTTCTTGCCGTTGGGATGAATGATGATGTCCTCTCGCAGGGCCGTCCACGGATTGCTGTAAGCCAGACGGGTTGAGACTGTCTGGAAACCAGCGGCGCGACGGGCGTCTTCGATGCTCATGGACTGATCCGATCTTGTTTCGTTCCTGTTGATCGGCGACACTGTACAGATGGAGTCCCGCCGGATCGTGCATATCGACATGGACGCTTTTTATGCGTCTGTCGAACAGCGAGATAACCCGTCCTTACGTGGCCGCCCCCTCGCGGTTGGACGGGGCGAGGCCCGTGGCGTTGTTGCCGCTGCCAGTTATGAAGCGCGTCCTTTTGGTGTTCGCTCTGCGATGCCCTCCCTGAAAGCCAAGCGCCTCTGTCCGGATCTTGTATTCGTACCGGCCAGGTTTGACGTCTATCGCGCTGTTTCCATGCAGATCCACGAGATCTTTGCTCGATATACGCCCCTCATCCAGCCTCTTTCCCTTGATGAGGCCTATCTGGATCTCACAGATTATCTGGGCGCTTATGGTTCAGCCACGCTGGTTGCTGAGCGCATTCGTGCAGACATCCGCAAAGAAACCGGCCTTACAGCTTCCGCTGGGGTCTCTTACAACCGGTTTCTGGCCAAACTGGCGTCCGATTACCGCAAACCTGATGGGCTTTTTGTCATCACGCCGCGAATGGGGCCGGATTTTGTGCTAAATTTGTCCGTAGACCAGTTCCATGGAATTGGCCCGGCGACTGCTCGAAAAATGAATGCTCTGGGCATTAAAACCGGCGCGGACCTCCGGAAAATGGATCTGCTCACGCTCACACGCCACTTTGGAAAGGCCGCTTCCTTTTATCATGGCATTTCCCGCGGGATTGATGACCGCCCCGTCGTTGTTAATCGCGAGCGCAAGTCTTTGGGAACGGAACAGACCTATCTGACAGACCTGCGAGATGAAGCCGCTGCACGCAATGCTCTGGGGATGATTGCCACCAAACTCTGGCTCCAGGCCCAGCGTAAACAGATCACAGGCCGAACCGTAACCCTCAAGGTCAAATATGCCGATTTCCGGCAGATTACGCGGGCCCGAAGTCTGCCTGTCTCCGTTGAGTCCGAGGCGAGTCTGGCTGAAATCGGCCAGTCCCTTCTGACGCCGCTTTTCCCGTTAATGCCTGGCGTACGTCTTCTTGGCCTCACGTTGTCAGCTCTTGCGAGCCCCACGCTGGACGAGCGGGACAACAACTCACAGATGCAGCTTGCTTTCGATCAGCCAGAAACAACGCTCCCCGAAAATCGACAGGTTTTTCGCTCACTTTCTCTCTTTTGAGCGTTGTTAGGACACAAAAGAGGCATATCGCGCCTCTTGGTTGTCTTCACAGGAGATGAAATTCCATGGTTCCGTTCCGCCTGCCAGCTCTTTTCTCAACCGGTGCAATTGCCACCATTGCCGCCCTCTCCCTTGGAGGCTGCACGTCTGGTGTATCGGCTGCACAGAACCCGGAAACTCAGGCTGCCGCGACATCCGCTGCAACGGCCGCAGCCCAGAGCACGGCTTCACAGCTGACCAGTGGCCTGACGGGTGCCCTCGGCCTGCCAAATCTCTCCTCCACCTCCACCAGCAATCTGGCAGGCGTGCTGAATTATTGTGTGACGAACAACCTGGCCACGGGCACGAATGCTACGGGTCTTCTCTCCTCTGCCACACAGGCGGCAGGCGTAACTAATAGCCCCGCATACAGTGCTGGCCAGCAGGGCATTCTTCAGGCCGTTAGCAATCAGACAAACACGTCCCAGCAATACTCCCTGTCCTCGCTGGCAGAGCCATTGCGCCAGAAAGTATGTTCAGCGGTTTCAAGCCGCCTGCAGAACATGCTTTAAGGCCACCTTCTCTCGGGATGTTCATTCCCGAGAGATCACATACGGTTGTTTTTTGGACCTGAGAGGTCCATTGACCGTGACGGATCGTTCAAACTGTCCTATGCCTGACAGGACGTAACCAATTAGTTACTTATAAGAGCCGGGAGACTGAAGACATGACTGCGGAAGAAACGCCGGTGAGTTCACCGACGAAGCGGGTTCTTACCGTCGTCCTGTTCAATCTTCTGGTTTACATCGTTATCGGGCTTCCCAATGCCGTCCTGACGATCTTCGTGCACCATACGCTGGGTTATAGCACGACGATCGCTGGTCTGGCCTTCTCCCTGCAATATCTTGCGACATTCGCAGCGCGCCCTTCTGCCGGTCGGCTAGTCGATAGTATTGGTCCAAAACCGGTTGTTTTAGGCGGATTGGTGACATGCCTCATATCAGGCCTGCTGATGATCGGTGCGGGGTGGTCGGGCGAAACGCCAGCCATTTCCCTTGGAATTTTGCTCTTAAGTCGTCTGTTTCTAGGCTGGGCAGAAAGCTGGGCCGCCACGGGCGTCATTGTCTGGAATATCCGCCGGGCCGGTGCTGAAAACACAGCTATTGCCATTTCGTGGAACGGCATCTGTTCTTATGGAGGCATTGCTCTTGGTGCACCGATTGGTGCCAAGCTCTCACAGCTTCCTCATCCTTACGGCGGCATTGTCTCGGTCGGTATCCTGTCTGCCCTTCTCCCGCTTTTTGGCCTTGCCCTGATCGGCTTTTACAAAGGGATCAAGCCTCTCCCGGCCACGGAAAAGCCTGTTCCGTTTGCACGCGCGCTTCGATTGGTTCTTCCCCATGGCATGGCATTGGCGGCAGGCTCCATCGGATTCGGTGCCATCTCGTCCTTTCTGGCGTTGTATTATGCCGTTCTGCACTGGGAAGGCGCTGCAACAGCGCTGTCCGTCTTCGGTATCGTATTCGTTGTTATCCGGTTCTTTTTCGCCTCACAGATTGCCCGGCGTGGTGGCGTCTTCGTGGCGATCGTCTCTCTGCTGATCGAAGCTGTCGGGCTGGCGTGTCTGGCAATTTTCCCCTCACAAGGGGCCGCTCTTATCGGTGCTGCACTGACTGGTGCAGGTTTCTCCCTCCTGTTCCCTGCCCTCGGCGTGCTGGCCGTCAACAGTGCTGGCCCACAGAACCGTGGGGCCGCTTTGGGTGCCTATTCGATCTTCATTGATCTGGCGATTGCATGTTCGGGTCTTGTGCTCGGGCAGGTCATCGAGTTTGCTGGCTACAAGACCATGTTCGGCACGACTGCGGTGTGCTGTCTGGTCGGTGTGCTCATCAGCCGTTCGCTCGGGCGGAAGCCTGCCGTCTAAGCGTTCTGCCCGCTTCCTTACAGGACCTGCTTCCTATGACCATCCGTTCCTGCGCTGTCTTCTGCGGCTCCCGCTTCGGCAACTCCCCTGTGTATGCAGAAGGTGCATCCGAACTTGGAACAGCTTTGGCCCAGAACGGAATTACGCTTGTTTATGGCGGTGGCCATGTGGGTCTGATGGGAACCGTTGCGGACGCAGCTCTAACCGCAGGGGGGCAGGTTATCGGCGTTATTCCGGGGTTCCTGCATGACCGCGAAGTCATGCATAAAGGCGTGACAGAGCTTGAAGTGACACCCAACATGCATAGCCGCAAAGCCCGCATGTTCGAGCTTTCAGATGCGTATGCCATCATCCCAGGCGGATTCGGCACTTTTGATGAGCTGATGGAAATTCTGACCTGGAAGCAGCTCGGCCTGCATCAGGACCCGATTTACATCGTCAATATTGGTGGCTGGGCAAAATCCCTTGTCCGCACCCTGACCGATGCCGTTGAGCAGGGCTTTGCCTCCCCCAACACACTTAAGCTGTTCACCGTTGTAGAAGACGTTCCCGCGCTGATGAACCATCTGCGCGAAAACGTTCCTGCCTGAAAATCAGGCTGTCAGCGTCTTTTCAAAGGCGCTGACAATCTTTTCGATCATGGCCTGATCGTCCGCATCGAAGCGGTTCTTCACAGGGCTATCAATATCCAGAACTCCGATCAGGTTTCCATCATGCAGGATGGGAACCACGATTTCGGAAGCCGAGGCAGCATCACAGGCAATATGCCCTGGAAATGCATGCACATCCGGGACAACAAGCGTGGTTTTCTGATGGGCAACAGTTCCACAGACACCTTTCCCAAGCGGAATGCGCGTACAGGCCAGACGCCCCTGAAACGGGCCAAGGACCAGCTGATCATCCTTGAAAAGATAGAATCCGGCCCAGTTAATGTCTGGCAAGGCCTCGAACAGCAGGGCCGCGATATTGGCCATGTTCGCAATCTGATCCGTTTCAGACGCGACAACCGACTCAACGGTTTCCACCAGATCTTCCACGGTCAGACGATGGATAGGCGCACTCATGTCGGATGATCCTGAGTTAAAATGAGATGAAACAGGACCATAAAGCCGTTGCGTGTCTCCGTCACGATGGCCACTCTGTCCTTTTCACCATTACCGGACCAGATCATGGCTAGACGTCTTTATGGAATTCCTCTGTCCGGCCATGTGCATCGCGTCCGGCTTTTCCTGTCGATCCTGAAGCTGGATTACAGCTTTGTAGAAGCCTCCATGCAGTCCCCTGCGGTGCTGAAGCTCAATCCGCTGGGGCAAATCCCGATCCTGGAAGATAGTGATATCGTCCTGACGGACAGCAATGCCATCCTGGTCTATCTCGCGAAAACCTATGCATCCGACAGTTCATGGCTGCCAGAGGATGCACTCGGCGCGGCTCGGGTTCAGAAGTGGTTTTCCATTGCAGCGGGTGAATTGCGCTATGGGCCAGCCATGGCGCGTGCCGCGACACTCTGGAAACGCCCGGAAGATATTGCCCCGGCTCAAGCCAAAGCTGCGAAGCTGCTTCCCTTCATGAATGATGAGCTGAAACAGCGGCTGTTTCTTGCAGGTGAAACACCGACACTCGCCGATCTGGCCTGTTACGCCTACATCAAGCGCGCACCTGAAGGAGGCGTTTCCCTGGAGCCCTATTCCGCCATTCAGCAATGGCTGGAGCGTATAGAAGCATTGCCGGACTTTATTGCCATGGCGGAAGCATCTGATTTCAGGTTATGAATATTTTCGTTTTCCTAATCAATCCTCTCATTGATGCGAGGAATATTAGAAAAAATTTATATTCCATAAAAAGAGTTTCCTCATCACAGCTTCTTCTTAAAAGGGTCGGGCCTTTCGTTCGGAAGAACCATTATGAAACTGACCCCGGAAACTCTGGCCCATCTTCCAGAGACCATCCTCACCTCCCCTTATGACCGCCAGAAGGTGACTGCGGGGATTGCCCATCTCAGTGTCGGCAACTTCCATCGCGCCCATCAGGCCGTCTATACGGACCGCACACTGGCTCTTCCAGGCCAGGAAAGCTGGGGCATTGTTGGCCTTGGCCTGATGGATGTGCCCTCTGAAGTGCAGAAAGCCGAGGCCCTTCAGGCTCAGGATGGTCTTTACACCCTTCGGGAATGTCCCTCGGGGCGCCCGGATGTCGTCCGGGTTGTAAAGTCTTTGGTGGAATACATCCACGCTCCCGCAGACCGTCTGGCAGCTCTGAAGCGCTTGACCGATCCAGCAATCCGCATCGTCACCATGACGATCACGGAAGGTGGATATTACATGGATGAGGCAGGCCATTTCATGGCTGACCATCCGACTATCGTTGCGGACCTCAAGCGGGAAGTGCCGGAAACAGCATTTGGTATCCTCACCGAGGCTCTTCGTCTGCGCCGTGAAGCCGGTGTGAATGCTTTCACAATTCTCTCCTGCGACAATGTTCCGTCGAACGGAGAGGTTGCGCGCCACGCTGTCCTGTCCTTCGCACGCCTGCGAGACGACGAACTGGCGGACTGGATTGCCCGGAACGTCTCGTTCCCAGCCTGCATGGTTGATCGTATTACCCCAGCGGTTGGACCCGCAGACATTGCTCGCCTCAATAGTGAAAGCGGCATTGAAGACCGCGCCCCGCTGTTCTGCGAAGATTTCATCCAATGGGTTGTGGAAGACAATTTCCCGGAGGGGCGCCCGGCCTGGGAGCAGGCGGGTGTTCTGTTCACGAACAATGTTGAGCCGTACGAACAGGTCAAGCTGCGCATGCTCAATGCCTCTCATTCCATGTTGGCCCTCCCCGCCGTCCTGATGGGGTACCGCTTCGTCAGCGAAGCCATGGAAGATGAGAACCTTTTCCGTCTGCTTCAGCAGTTTCTGGGTTTTGACTCTGAGCCGCACCTGACCGCTCCTCCGGGCATCAGCCTTCCGGAATATGGAGCCCTTCTGCTCCAGCGTTTCCGGAACAAGGCTGTCAGCGATCAGCTTCTGCGCATTGCGTCGGACAGCACATCCAAACTGCCGGTCTTTATTCGCCCGACAGCCGAGATCGTGGTGAAAGACAACGGTGACATGCGCCGGATCGCGTTCCTGTTGGCCTGCTACTGCGCCTACATGAACGGCCGGGACGACACGGACGCGGACTTCCCTGTCACAGAGCCTCGTCTCAGCAAGGAAGATCGTGCACTGGTGACGGACACCGATCCGGCTCGCGCTTTGGATATGGGCGTCTTTGCGGGCTGGGGCCTCACTGACAATCCTGGCTTCGTCCAGCTTTTCACTGAAATGCGGCAAAGCTTGCAGGACCGTGGAACAGCCGCAACGCTCGCTGACGTCATCGCGCCGTAAGGCTGATCAGGCTACCCTGTCCCGATTGAATGGCAATCGACCGGGACAGGACCCTTTCCCAGAGTATGTTGCGGCACGACAGTGGGCCGCCTACAAACAGAGCCAGATGCGTTACTTGCAAACTCTCGCAGGGGAGATCGTCTCATGATCATCAGAACTGACGAAAAAATCGATCTTCAAACGCCTACTGGCTCGATGCGCGTTCACATCTTCCGTCCGGTTCAGGATGGACGTTTCCCGGCTGTCATGCTGTTTTCGGAAATCTACCAGGTCACGGCACCTATCGAACGATTGGGCGCCATGATTGCGGGACAGGGATATCTCGTCGCAATCCCCGAAGTGTATCATGAGTACGAACCTGCCGGGACTGTCCTCGCCTATGACAAGGATGGGACCGACCGCGGAAATGACCTGAAATACACTAAGCCTGTCTCAGCCTTTGACTCTGACACGGCAGCGTTGGTCGAATGGCTACAGGGCAGCAGTTTCTGCACAGGCGCCATTGGTGCTTTCGGTGTATGCCTTGGGGGGCATCTCGCCTATCGGGCGGCTCTTCATCCGGCCGTTAAGGCGACTGCGTGTTTTTACGCCACAGACCTACATTCAGCGACGCTCGGTGAAGGCAAGTCCGATGACTCGCTCCTTCGTGCGACGGACATCACAGGGGAACTGATGATGGTCTGGGGCCAGTCAGACCCGCATGTTCCCTATGCTGGACGGCGCATTATCCGGGATCGACTTGAGGATGCAGGCGTCATGCTGGAGTGGCATGAAGTTAACGCCCAACATGCATTTCTCCGCGATGGAGCACCACGATTTGACGCCGCTCTCTTCCTGCAGGCCATGAACTGGACGAATGCCCTGTTTCAGCGGGCTTTGACACGCGGGTAACGAAAAAGGGAGCTTCCGTTTCAGAAGCCCCGACTTGCCTCAGAATTCCTCATAAGTGGCAGGGTTCTGGTTTTCGAGGCGTCCATCCGGACGCGCCAGAGAGGCGATCTTTTTCATATCGTCTTCTGTCAGGGTAAAGTCGAAGATGGACCTGTTTTTAATCTGGCGCTCAGGCGTGGCAGACTTGGGGATAGGCACAGAACCAACTTGATGATGCCAGCGGAGAATAACTTGTCCGACTTCCTTTCCTAACCGCTCAGCGATCGTTTTCAAAAGCGGGTTTGTCAGAAGGTCATTGGCGCGCCCCAGCGGGCTCCAAGCCTGCGTAATGATTCCATGACTCTGGTTCCATTTCCGCATATCGTCCTGCGGGAAATAGGGATGCAGTTCAATCTGGTTGATCGACGGAAGAACTCCCGTTTCAGCTTTTAGCCGCTCAAGATGCTCCGGCAGAAAATTGCATACAGCAATTGATCGGATATAGCCGCGCTTCTTTGCCTCGATCAGGGCTTTCCAGGCTTCAACGTACTTGCCCTGCTTCGGGTTAGGCCAGTGAATGTAATACAGGTCAAAGTAGTCAAGCTGCGTGCGATAGAGGGATTCCTCGATCGTTGTCAGCGCAGCATCATAGTCATGATGGCGGCCTGGTAATTTTGAGGCGACGCGCAGTTCTTCCCAGGGGCGGCCGCTCTCACGCACGGCGCGGCCAACTGCCCCTTCATTTTCATAATTGAACGCACTGTCCAGAGCGTCATAGCCCACGTTGAGGGCACTGTTCATGGCTTCAACGCCCGCAGCGCCATTGAGCTTATAGGTTCCGAACGTGATCGCCGGAATGGTCGTGCCGTCATTCAGCGTGACTGTCGGAATCGTCATTCTCTGCTTCTCCTGACTCTGCTGCATTCAATCCCCTTGGGATTTATCAAATGCCTAAGGAAGACTTTCGGGTTTGACGTATTACGCCCGACAGAGAGGAAGCGTTTCATAACGGATGGCTTCAGACGCACGAGCCACAAAAAAAGCGGTGAGCCGAAATGGCTCACCGCTTGTCTAAAAAAGAAGCCTGAACAGTCTTCAGTCTGAAACGCGTTCGATATCAGCACCACATGCTTCGAGCTTGCGATCTACGCCCTCATACCCACGATCCAGATGGTAAATCCGGCTAAGCTGCGTCTCGCCTTCAGCAGCAAGTCCAGCCAGGATGAGCGAGAAAGACGCCCGAAGGTCGGTTGCCATGACCGGAGCACCGGACAGCTTCGGAACGCCACGGATAATTGCCGAACGACCATGCGGATTGATGCGCGCACCCATCCGGTTCAGCTCAGGAACATGCATGAAACGATTTTCGAAAATCGTCTCGGTAATCATGGACGCACCATCCGCAACAGAGAGCATCGCCATGAACTGGGCCTGCATGTCCGTCGGGAAACCCGGATATGGCTCCGTCATGATGTCCACGCCTGTCAGCTTGCCCGTGCGACGGACACGCAGACCACGCGGGTCTTCCTCAACTTCAACACCGGTTTCCTGAAGGGTCCGGATTACAGCCCCCAGATCATCGGCACGACCACCGACGAGCAGAAGATCACCGCCCGTGATGCCCGCAGCGCAAGCATAAGTGCCGCACTCGATGCGATCTGGCATGACGGCGTAGTTGGCACCATGCAGGCGCTCTACGCCTTCAATGATGAGCGTTCCGGAGCCCTCACCTGTGATCTGTGCGCCCATCGCGTTGAGGCAGTGCACAAGATCGCTGATTTCGGGCTCACGCGCTGCGTTGACGATTTCGGTACGGCCTTTGGCGAGCGTGGACGCCATCAGCAGGTTTTCTGTCGCACCAACGCTGGCAAACGGCAGGATAATCCGGTCACCCTTCAGGCCTTCGGGCGCACGGGCATTGATGTATCCGTTCTCAAGGCGGATTTCAGCACCCAGAGCTTCAAGACCTTTGAGGTGCATGTCCACAGGGCGCGTGCCAATAGCGCAGCCACCCGGGAGCGAAACCTTGGCTTCACGGGCACGCGCCAGAAGCGGGCCAAGAACAAGAATAGAAGCACGCATCTTGGAAACGATGTCGTACGGGGCTTCCACCGATCCGATTTCGCCTCCGATAGAGAGGGTACGCTCCCCCACAGCCTCGACGACGATGCCCAGTCCCTTGAGAAGATCACGCATCGTCTTGATGTCAGCAATCTGCGGAACGTTGGACAGTACCAGACGATCAGAGGTCAGCAGGCCTGCGACCATGAGCTTGAGGCCGGAGTTCTTTGCGCCCCCGATCTCGATTTCGCCCGTCAGGCGATGGCCACCGCGAATAATGAAACGGTCCATGAGTGATGCGCTCCTTACAGCCGAGGCGTGGTTACGCCGGACTGGCGCATGTATTTACCGGCACGATCCGCGTAGCTGACTTCGCAAGGGCTGGCGCCCTGGAAGAACAGGAACTGGCAGATGCCTTCGTTCGCATAGATGCGCGCAGGCAGCGGCGTCGTGTTACTGATTTCGATGGTGACCTGCCCTTCCCACTCCGGCTCAAGCGGCGTCACATTCACGATGATACCACAGCGCGCATAGGTGGACTTACCAAGGCAGACGACCAATGTGTCCCGTGGAATACGGAAATATTCGATCGTGTGCGCCAGTGCGAAGCTGTTCGGGGGAATCGTGATGTCGCCCGTCCGTGTCACGAAGCTGTTCGCGGCGAAGTTCTTCGGATCGACGACGGCACTGTCCACATCGGTAAAGATTTTGAAGTCTTCCGCGACGCGCGCGTCATAGCCGTATGACGACAGACCATAGGAAATAACGCCTTCCCGTTTCTGGTTTTCCACAAACGGTTCAATCATGCCGCGTTCTTTGGCCATCTGGCGGATCCAGGTATCAGGCATGATTGGCATGGACGCATTAACTCCTACACGGGGGGATCGATCTGCTCTAGCGACAGCCGCCCGATCACGCAATGTGTCGGTTTAGCCATTTTCCGTGAGGTGCTGTTGCCTTTTGACAAGCCAGCGCGGTCTCATCTCACTGGCAAGAACACCACAGACAATCAAAGCAGCCCCAAGAAGCGTGGTGGCCTGCAGCTGATCGCCCGCCAGCCAGCCGACCAGCCCACCCCAGACAGGCTCTCCTGCATAAATCACAGCAGCTTTTGAAGGTGGGACGGACTTCTGAGCCCAGTTCATCACGAGTTGTACCAGAGCGCTCAGGCTTCCCAGAGCCGCAGCACAAACAACCCAGATCCATGAAAATGTCGGCACATGCTCCCCGGCGACCGGCATAAGCAAAAGTGCAAAAAGGCCGCCTCCAACAAGCTGGCAGACTGTGATTCTACGGCTGTCCACGCCTTGGGCAAACAGGCTGATCAAAACAATTTCGGCAGCGATGGCGCATGCTGAGAGCACCGTCAGCAAATCACCATGACTAAAGGTCAGGGTCAGGGCTGCCGGCCCTGCCAGCGCAATCAATCCGGCAAACGCCAGGCCGATTCCGACCCAGCTCATGATATGCGGCGATTTACGCAGAATGGCCCACTGGAACAGTGGCACCAACGGCACATAGAGAGCCGTGATGAATGCAGAACGGCTGCTGGTCACCTCACGCAACCCTGCACTTTGCAGAACATACCCGATTGAAAGGGCAATCCCGATCAGAATACCGGATCGCACTTCTTTCCGTGTCAGACCCGTCATGTGACGACCTGCCAGACACGCCACCATGGCTGCGGCCATCAGAAATCGCACACCGACAAAGAACATCGGTCCGCAATGCTGCATGGCCAGATGCAGGATCAGAAAAGTGCCTCCCCAGAGCGCCGTAACGCCCGCCAACGCCAGTTCCTGTGGCGATGGCGTTGGCAGACGAATTTTCATGATGCCTTAGCTTTCGGAAGACGGTGTGGGCGCTGGGGGCCTGATGCGCTGCTGCTGTTTACGACGCAGAAGATTGGCCCGAAGCGCCTTGGCTTCGCGAGCTGCACGTGCCTCTTTGGCAGCCTGCGCCTTATCAGTCAGATGGGCCGTAGCTTTGTCGTTTTCCGTCTTGTCAGTTGTCATCAGTCTGTCCGTCGAAAGATGCTCGAAGATGCGTTCCAAGCAGCTCGTCATATACACCGAGTGTCGCCGACTGCATCTGTCGGATCGTATAATTTCGCAAGACATGCTCACGGGCATTTTCCGCCAGATAGGCAAGCGTTTCATCATCGGCCGACAGAATGCCGACGAGTGCTTCTGCCAATGCCTGAGGATTATCAGGAGGAATAACGAGACCGGTCTGTCCGGGCAATACCGTCTCCATCATGGCGCCCTGTGCCGTTCCGATAACGGGTTTACCCATCATCTGCGCCTCTACAAGCGTGCGCCCGAATGGTTCAGGCCGCAAAGACGGTGCAACGACAACGGACGCCAAAGCGCAGGCCGCTGGCATGTCCCGGCATGTCCCTGCGAAGCGAACCCTGTCTTCCAGACCCAGCTCCTGAATTCTCCGCCCAAGAGAAAGCGCGAATTTATGATCCGTTTCCGGGCCAACCAAAACACAGATCCAGGGTGCAACAGAGACCTGTTTGAGAAACTTCAGTGCTTCGATCAGGACCCTCTGTCCTTTCCACGCCGTCAGACGTGCAGGCATCAGGATCACGCGGGCGCCGTGAGGCACTGACCAAGCTTCGGCAAGCCGCTGGATCCGCTCGCCGGAAACCTTTTGCGGGTCAAAGAGAGAGGGGTCAGCGCCACGGGGAATAGTCCGCAGACGGTCTGGCTGAACACCATATTGCCTGGACAGACGGCCGGCGATGAAGTTCGAAATGGCAATTACGCGCGTGCCACGGGCCAGAACAGAATTATAAAGCTTCTTGCCCCACCAGCCCGCACCATGAACACCATGCCATGTCGTGACCAGCGGTATCCCTTCACGACGACAGGCCAGCCAGGCCGCCCATGCCGGAATACGGGAGCGGGCGTGCACCAGATCCACCCCCTGCTCGCGGATCAGTTTCTGAAGATCACGCGCCCGGCGCAGTACAGCAACAGGTGACTTGGATTTCAGGTTGAGCGGAACATGAAGTGCGCCAGCATGCCTCAGCTGGATCAACAGCGGGCCCGGCTTTGAAGCAACAATGGCTTTCCCGCCTGCCTGAGTGATGGCAGCGGCGATTTCGATGGCACCGCGCTCAAGCCCCCCAGTACTGAGTGCAGGAAGGACCTGGAGGATCACGGGAGAACGGTCAGTCATGAGCGTTTCGGCGGGCCATTCTGAAAATTTGATCCGAACGAGAAGCCTTCCTGATCGGTCTGCGCCTGAGGCTTTCAGAATGAAAAACAGGCAGAAACGAAAAAGGGAGACGTCCATGCCCTGCTAGCACAGAAGTCCCCCTTTGACGATGGAGTGTAGCGAATGTGCACAGCACATCCGCTACAGTCGTCGGCTTTACTTAACGGCGTCAGGCAAAGCGTAAACCACGAGCTGATCGCTGACTGGCGTCATCATGAAGTGATGACCACCTGCCATGATGGCAACGTACTGATGGCCATTGGCTTCGTAGGTCATCGGGTTAGCCTGACCACCACCCGGCAGCACAGCGCTCCAAACGACCTTGCCGGTGTGCTCGTCAATGGCACGGATCTGGTTATCCGTAGCGGCTGCGATGAACACCAGACCGCCACCTGTCACAACAGAGCCGCCGTTGTTCGGTGTTCCGATCTCCCAGGGAAGACCTGTCGGCAGACCCCATGGACCATTGGCACGAGCCGTTCCCAGCGGATGCTGCCAGAGCACCTTCTGACCGTGCTTCATGTCGATGGCCGTGATCATGCCGTAAGGCGGACGATTGCACATCATGCCCGTGTACTGATCCCAGAATGGCGTCACGACGATGCCGTAAGGCGTTCCGTCCATGGCACCATTACCTTCGGCGCCACCGCCACCTGGCTTAAAGTTAGGATCGTCGATCGGCATCAGACCAAGCGTGTCGGCCTTCTTGCGGGTGACGAGCTGGTCATACATCGGGGTGATGTTCCAGTTCGCGATCAGGATTCCGCTCTTCTCGTCATAAGACATGGAACCCCAGTCACTGCCACCATTGTAGCCCGGGTATTCAATCCATGGCTTATCAACGCTCGGCGGCGTGAACTCACCAACGTAGTTCGCACGACGGAACTTAATCCGGCAGAAGAGCTGGTCAATGGGAGACATGCCCCACATATCCGTCTCTTTCAGATCAGGCACGCGCAGAGCAGGCATCCCGACAGACCAAGGCTGCGTCGGCGTCCGTGGGTCGCCAGGAATGACGCCTGGTGACGGAGCCGGACGCTCTACGACGGGCAGAACTGGCTTGCCTGTCCGGCGATCCAGAACGAACGTCTGACCACGCTTCGTCGGCATGATAAGAGCTGGAACGGGCTGGCCGTCAGGACCAGGCATATCCATCAGGGTTGCCTGAGAGCCAATATCATAATCCCAGACGTCCTTATGGGCGGTCTGGAAAACCCACTTTTCTTCACCCGTCTTGACGTCAATCGCCACGACTGCGGAAGAAACCTTGTTTTCGGCATCGCTACGCAGGGCGCTGTAATAGTCGGCAGCGGAGTTCCCGGTCGGCACATAAACCAGACCGAGAGCGCTATCGCCCGTTAGTGCAGCCCATGAGTTCGGCGTACCGCGGCTATAATGGCGATTACCTGTTGGCTGACTGTGATCTGTCGGGTTGTTGACGTCCCAGGCCCAGACGAACTTGCCGCTTTCAGCATCGTAACCACGGATCACACCAGACGGTGCCCAACGACGCTGACCATCCAGCACTTCATGGTTGACGACGACAACGCCATCAACAACCGGTGGTGGTACGGTCATGGAAACGAAGCCCGGAACGGACTCGCCAAGACCCTGCATCAGGTTGACCTGACCACCGTGACCGAAGTTCGGACAGAACTCACCCGTTGCCGCATCAACAGCAATCAGGCGCATATCGAGCGTGCCTTCGATAAGCCGATTGTGACAGGGCTGCCCCTCAGGCACGACGGACGACGTGAAATACGTCACGCCCTTACAGGCTGCCGTGTACGGAATGGAGTGATACTTTACGTCCACATTCCGACGCCAGATCTGCTTCCCCGTGACCGGGTCAAGCTTCATGATATCGTTCATGGCCGAACACATGTAGAGGCCGTCACCCACCTTGATCGGTGTGGTTTCAGCCGCCCATTTGTTGGTCTGACCCGGACGTGGATAGCTGCCCGTATGATAGGTAAACGCGACCTTCAGGTTGCCAGCATTTTCAGGCGTGATTTCAGACAGCGGTGAATAGCGTGTCTGGTGATCATCACGGCCATAAGCAACCCAGTCTCCAGGGGCAGGATTTGCGCTCTGCTGCGGAGCCATCGCTGGAATTTCTGACGGATCGATCGAATCAATATCCGGCAGGTTGGCAGCATTTACGCCTGGAGCCTGCGGAGCATAGGGAGACGGACCAGCAAAATAGCTCTGCTCTTTCGGAGCACTTTCCGTAGGCTCATTTGCGTTCCCTGGCCCAGGAACTGCCGCAGTCGGTGAGCCACCGGAACCTGCGGGCGCGAACTGAGCGTGAGCAGCAAGAGGCGAACAGGCGAGCGCGAGGCCTGCGGCTGTTGCGAGAAGGTGAGACCGACGCATCAGACGGCTCCTCTGAGTGTACGGCGGGATTCCAGGCGGCGAAGAACCGGAATGGTCAGGACCACGAGAATGCCGAGAATGGTCGGACCGAAAGCACGCGGCAGAAGATCAACGGGGCTGAACCCGACTTCCCACAAGGACCACACCCATGTGTAGGCCAGCGCGCCAAGGTACAGGAACCCACCGAGCGTGCGGCCCATCACCATGAACACCCCGCTGGCAACCAGCACGATGCCGCAAATGACGTAGTAAACAGAGCCGCCCAACATCGCGAGGTCAGCCCCCATGATGACAAAGATCAGGCCCACAAGAAGAATAACGACCCCCAGAAGCAGCGTCAGCCACTCCGTCAGAGTCTTCGTGCCGTTAATATTCGGCATAACCGGATGCCTCCCAGACTGAATACCCGGGACGGTATGTCGATTATCCAGCGAGGTCCATTAGAGTTCTTCTGAATATCCTTTAACAAAGGCGTGTTTGCGGTAACAAAAACGTGCTTGGAACTATTTGAAAAATGAATATTTCTGCAAATATTGGGATTATCCAGCTGGAATTGTGACCACTGCCCCGCCTGTATGGTTCGTGGCCGCCAAGGCACTGAGGACCTGAACCATTGTAAAGGCAAGTTTGCTCTGGAAATCTTTTTCATCAATCCAGAACCACATGTCGTTATATTCTACCGCAGCATATCGGCGGTCGGGGACCTTGTGTCCTGAATGAATAACAACTTCCGGGCGGTTCTCGATACCCACCTGCCCAATCGTCGGTGGTGTCCGGCCCACCTTGATGTCTTCTTCCGGAACCTCAACCTCATAAGCCAACTGTGTCAGCATCGCGAGCATCGAGCGCGTCAGAATGGCAATCTGCCCGGGATGCTTCGGATAGGGGCCGTAAACGATTTCCGCTTCTTCAGCCTGGGCATCCAGATGCAGGAGGCGACGCACTTCTGCCTGTGTCGAAAGAAGGCTGCTATCGGACGTTGAAGAGAGCACCAGATAGGAATGCTCCTGCCCATTGCCATTTTCCGGCTTGGAAGAACCTTTCTTGTTATTGCTATCATCCGTTGGGGGCGGCGCATCAGTCGTGATGCGGATGGTCATCGCGCCTGCGATCTGAAGCTGACGCAGATCATGCAGCAGGAGATAAAAGCGGACAGAACCTCCACCAAATGGCCCTGCTCCCAAACCCCGAACATTGGACAGTCCATCGATCGACTGCGCTGTCAGGCGCAAGAGGGTGTCAATGGGAAGACCACCGAGACTCAGGGGCATGATAACGGTAGGAGAAATTGGCCGCACGATATTCTCGGCGTATTGCTGCCCCGTCACCGGCTGATAGGTGAAGGTCGGACTTTCACCCGATGTCATCGTCCCCGTTCCGAAGAGATAATTGCCGACAGCAGTGGCAGGATAGGCATAGAAGCCGCCACTCACGCTCTTGGATACGCTATATCCGGCAATGACCTGCGTCGTATCCAGAAACGTCGGCGGATCGGCATAGCGCAGGCGAACGATATTCAGGAGCATCTCGTGCTTCTGGGATTCGCCCAGAGCGCGCGAGTATTCAAGCTCGTCATGCTGAAGCCTTGATGGCCCTATCGGCCCACAGGCAGCAAGACAGATAAGTGCAGCCAGGGGCGCGGCCCGGAATATCAGATTAATTTTCATGACTTATCTCAAAGTGGACCATTCCGTGGCCAAGCGGAAGTCACAACCGTTTCCTGAATGATGCGAACGTATATTTTTCATGAAAGATGTTACCGCCAAGGCTTGAAACACTTTGCTGCCCCGCCTAAATCTGGTCTCGGAAACACGATCCCTTGATGGATCGGATTTTACGTCACAAGGGCTCGCCCCGGTGCCTGACAGGGCCGAAGCGAGCCGCTGAAAGGACATATTATGAGCAAAGTCATCGGTATTGACCTCGGCACGACCAACTCCTGCGTTGCAGTGCGTGAAGGCGACGAGACCCGCGTTATTGAAAACAGCGAAGGCGCACGTACGACGCCGTCCATGGTCGCATTCACCGAAACCGGTGAGCGTCTGGTTGGACAGGCCGCGAAGCGTCAGGCTGTCACGAACCCAACCAACACCCTGTATGCCGTCAAGCGTCTGATCGGTCGTCGTTACGATGACCCGACCGTCGCCAAGGACAAGGGCATGGTCCCTTACGAAATCGTCAAGGGCGACAACGGCGATGCATGGGTTCGCGCCCGTGGCGAAGATTACGCCCCGTCCCAGATCGCTGCATTCGTTCTTGGTAAGATGAAGGAAACGGCCGAGTCCTACCTCGGTGAAACGGTTACACAGGCCGTCATCACGGTTCCGGCTTACTTCAACGACGCACAGCGTCAGGCAACGCGTGACGCTGGCAAGATCGCTGGCCTCGAAGTCTTGCGTATCATCAACGAGCCGACCGCAGCTGCACTGGCTTATGGCCTTGGCAAGCGCGATTCCGGCACGGTGGCTGTGTATGACCTTGGTGGTGGTACGTTCGACGTTTCCATTCTCGAGATCTCTGACGGCGTGATCGAAGTGAAGTCCACGAACGGTGATACGTTCCTGGGCGGTGAAGACTTTGATAACCGCGTCATCGACTTCCTGGCTGATGAGTTCAAGAAGGACCAGGGCATCGACCTGCGTGGCGACAAGCTTGCTCTGCAGCGCCTGAAGGAAGCCGCTGAAAAGGCCAAGATCGAGCTTTCCTCCTCCAAGGAAACCGAGATCAACCTGCCGTTCATCACGGCTGATGCGTCTGGCCCGAAGCACCTTGTGGTCAAGCTGTCCCGTGCCAAGCTGGAGAGCCTGGTTGACGATCTGGTTCAGCGTACGCTTGGTCCGTGCCGTTCGGCTATCAAGGATGCTGGCGTGTCCACGAGCGAGATTGACGAAGTCATCCTCGTTGGCGGCATGACCCGTATGCCGAAGGTCATCGAGACGGTTAAGGAGTTCTTCGGCAAGGATCCGGCACGCAACGTCAACCCTGACGAAGTGGTCGCTATCGGTGCAGCGGTTCAGGGCGCTGTTCTAAAGGGTGACGTGAAGGATGTTCTGCTCCTCGACGTCACGCCGCTGTCGCTGGGTATCGAGACGCTGGGTGGCGTGTTCACCCGTCTGATCGACCGCAACACGACGATCCCGACCAAGAAGAGCCAGACTTTCTCCACGGCCGAAGACAACCAGAACGCCGTGACCATCAAGGTCTATCAGGGCGAGCGTGAGATGGCAGCGGACAACAAGCTGCTTGGCAACTTCGACCTGCAGGGCATTGCTCCGGCACCGCGTGGCGTTCCGCAGATTGAAGTTACGTTCGACATCGATGCCAACGGTATCGTCAACGTGTCCGCCAAGGACAAGGCGACGAACAAGGAACAGCAGATCAAGATCCAGGCTTCTGGTGGTCTGTCCGACGGTGACATCGATCGCATGGTCAAGGAAGCTGAAGCGAATGCTTCCGCTGACAAGGCCAAGCGCGAGCTGGTCGAGCTGCGCAACAGCACCGAGAGCATGATCCACCAGACCGAAAAGTCCCTCACGGAAGGTGGCGACAAGGTTCCGGCTGCAGACAAGTCTGAAGCAGAAGCCGCTATCGCAGCAGCCCGTGAAGCTCTGGGCGGCGAGAATGTCGAAACGCTGAAGAGCGCAAGCGAGCGTCTGACGCAGGCTGCCATGAAGGTTGGCCAGGCCATGTATCAGGCAGATCAGGCCCAGCAGGGTGGTGAAGCTGCGGGTGCGGAAGCCAAGGACGAAAACGTTGTCGACGCCGACTTTGAAGACGTCGACGACAGCAAGAAACACTGATCGGGTGACTTCCCCAGGTGGGGCTTCCCGCCCCGCCTGACCTGTTTTCCGAAGGGCGCCCGTTCCCGCAAGGGGGTGGGCGCCATTCTTGTTTCCGGCCCTCAGACAAGGACCGATCATGGCCACGAAGATCGATTACTACGAAAGCCTCGAAGTTTCGCGTACGGCTTCCGGAGATGAGCTGAAGAAAGCTTTCCGCAAGCAAGCCATGCGTTATCACCCGGATCGTAATCCTGGTGATGATGCAGCCGAGCAGAAATTCAAGGAAATCAACGAAGCCTATGACGTCCTGAAGGACGAGCAGAAGCGCGCAGCCTACGACCAGTACGGACACGCAGCCTTTGACGGCGGCATGGGTGGAATGGGCGGCGGCGGCGGCTTTGGTGGTTTCGGCGCCGGTGGTCTTGGGGACATCTTTGACCAGATGTTCGGAGACATGATGGGCGGCCGCCGTGGCGGTGGACGTCGTACAGGCGCTGACGTTCAGGTTCAGGTTGAAATCAGTCTGACCGAAGCCTTCTCCGGCGTAACCAAAAGTGTTGAAGTCCGCACGCGCGTTGCCTGTGAATCCTGTCATGGGTCCGGTTCCGCTGATGCCGGTGGCGGCAGCACGACCTGCGCCACCTGTCATGGCGCGGGCAAGGTTCGTGCACAGCAGGGGTTCTTCCTTGTCGAGCGTCCCTGCCCGACCTGTCATGGGTCAGGCCGTACGGTTCGCAATCCGTGCAAGGTCTGTCAGGGTACAGGCACGCAGGCAAAGACTGAGACCCTACAGATCGAAATCCCGGCTGGCGTTGAGGATGGCACCCGCATCCGCATGGCAGGCCGCGGTGAAGCCGGGGGAGAAGGTGTACAGCCCGGCGATCTGTATGTGCACGTTTCGGTCCTGTCGCATGACATCTTCCAGCGTGACGGCGCCAATATCTACTGCCGCGTTCCGCTGCGCATGACGCAGGCTGCGCTGGGGACGGAGGTTGAGGTTCCTGTCATTGACGGAAGCCGTACCCGTGTTCGCATTCCTGCAGGGACGCAGACAGGTGAAACCTTCCGCCTAAGAGGCAAAGGATTCTCCGTATTGCGGTCTTCTGCCCGTGGGGACATGTACATTCAGGTCTCGGTGGAAACACCGCATCACCTGACCAAGCGCCAGCACGAACTTCTTGAAGAATTCGAGAAAGAAGCGGGTGACGATCACGCCAAGGCAAGCCCTGAAAACAGCGGCTTCTTTGCCAAGGTCCGTGATTTCTTCGAAGGTCGCTGATTTTAAAAATACCCCTCCCGAAACGGAGGGGTATTTTTTTTGACATACTCACTACGATCTATCTTCTTGAACAGACCTTTCGTCTTCATCTGAAGCAGACGGAGTATTTTTCTACGCCCTAAATAGAGTGTGCGCCTGCAATAGACCTCTATATCTCTAAAAATCTCACACTTCAGTCGTCAGAAAGGCCAAACTGTTCGGGGTACGGCATCGCATTTCTACCTAGCTTCTTCTTTTTCCAGTCAGCCAGCGCCCTGTTATATTCAACGTGACACAGGACAAACTGCAGTGATTCTACATGACGCTCGTTACTGGCATCCATTGTGTTACGACGCCAGCCTGCTGCAATCAGCCAATACTCACCAGCAAGTTGCCAGGATCCAGCCTGATGATGCTGCAAGGCGAGCCGTTCAAGCCCGTGGTACTTATTATTCGGATTGGTAAGCGTCTCTGCCGTGAGGATGAAGTCGTCGCTTTTCCCGGGAAACGTCGATTTCATATAGGGGAACTGCCGAGTCAGCACACCCGGATCACCGAAGTGTTCCTTGATCAGCATCGGAACCAGTCTGTCGTAAGATCGACGCCATTCGTACTGCACAAACTGCCCTTTTGAAGACCACGTTGAAGAATGTTTTTCCTATAGCGAAGTGGTCTTCCAGAGTCGATTTTCTGACGCTCACTTACAGCCTACTCTCCAGCAGGATGAATATTTGATCGACCGCTTCCACCTGCATGCCAAACATTTTTTGGGGAGAACCCAATGGGATTTCTCTAACGGGACATGCAACGACATGGTCCTTAGGCCGGGACGCACTTCATGAAATCCTGTAGAAAAGGAAAAACACGTTCAGGCATATCTTCAAGTAACGTGTGGCTCGCGAAGGGTATGTTAAGTAACCTGGCACCTTTAACCTCCTCAGAAAGCTCGAATGCCTGTTGCCGCGACACCAGCATATCGTCGTCACCATGCACTACAAGCAAAGGACACTGAATGTTTTTTACAGACGCGCCGGGATAGGCATTTTCGTCGCTGCCAAGCCACATCTGCGTCGCTGCCTTGAATAACTTTCCGAAATCTGGCTTGGGATTTTCCGTATTGTAAACTGCAATTTGACTCCCGAACATGCCACGCCATTTTTCAAGAGTGATCGTCTGATAAATCTGCCGGGCAGGATCGTTCTCGGGCAACACCCAATGCGCGCCAACCGCTATGACAAACTCCGGTTGTACGGCACGCGATGCAGCCAGACGCAAGGCGACAATGCCTCCGTCACTATGTCCGATGATACCAAATTTTTGCAGCCCCAACGTGGTGAGAAGTAGAGTAAAATCATCCTGGAGTTGCCGATAAGTCAGAGAGGCCGTCCCGAGACCAGATCGACCATGCCCGCGCGTATCAATAGCAATCAGCCTGTAATCTTTTGCCAGGTTCTGTGCGAGCGGAATAAAATCGCGCCGGCTTTGCAAGCCGCCATGAAGCAGAACGATGACTCTTCCTCGTGGATTTCCACCTTCAGAAACGAACAAATTCGTATCGCCAACGGATACACAATTCCCTGAATCAAACATTCGATGGCTTTCGTAAGGTCGGATTGTCGCTGGATAGTGCCGTGCGATTATCACCGATCACACTCTATCTTTAAATTTTTACACCAAAGGATGGTTTCAACATCGTTCGGCATACCGTTTAGACGAATGAAAATGTCTACTATCTTATGTTTGAGCACAGATAGAAGCTGTGCCGTTCTCCTTACAACACAGCTCTTGATTATTATAAGACATACTGACTTACAGGAAACTCCTACTGGGAATAGCCTTGCGCCTTAGCCGATATCTTGTGGCAAAGGCTCAATCAGATTCCGGAACCAAATGAGCCAGGCTCTTTGACGTCAGATCCGAAATAGCACTCGCACCCGTAAGGGTCATAGCGACACGGAGTTCCTTCTCGATGATATCGAGCACATTCTCCACACCCTTCTGGCCGCCGGCAGCAAGAGCATAAACAAAGGCGCGACCCAGCAGAACAGCGTCCGCCCCCATCGCAACCATACGGGCAATGTCGAGGCCGGATCGAATGCCTGAATCTGCCAGAATTTTCAGTTCTCCCTTCACGGCATCCGCTATCGGCGGAAGTGCCCGGGCGCTGGAGAGGACGCCGTCAAGCTGGCGACCACCATGGTTGGAGACAACAATACCATCCGCACCAAAACGGACAGCATCTTTGGCATCCTCTGGATCAAGAATACCCTTGATAATCATGGGGCCGTCCCAGTATTCCCGGATCCATTCCAGATCTTTCCAGCTAATGGACGGATCAAAATTATTGGCGAGCCAGCCGATATAATCTTCCAGTTTGGTTGGATTTCCGCGATAGCGCGAAATATTGCCCAAATCGTGCGGTCTGCCACGAAGACCCACATCCCAAGCCCACATGGGATGGGTCACGGCCTGAAGATAACGCCGGATGTTGGCATGGGAGCCGGACATTCCCGAATGGGCATCGCGATAACGCGCGCCCGGCGTTGGCATGTCTACGGTAAACACTAAAGTCGTAATGCCCGCAGCCTTCGCGCGCTCCAGGGCATTCTTCATGAATCCCCGGTCCTTAAGCACATAAAGCTGAAACCAGATGGGCACCGGGCTTCTACCCTGCACTTCCTCGATGGGACACACCGATACTGTGGACAACGTGAAGGGAATACCTTTACGCGCCGCGGCCCTTGCTGCCTGCACTTCCCCCCGACGGGCATACATGCCTGTCAGTCCCACAGGGGCAAGAACCGCAGGAATATTCAATTTGCGCCCGAACAACTCTGTCCCAGTCGTCAAACCGGACACGTTTTTCAAGATGCGTTGCCGCAGGGAAATATCTGCTAGGTCCGTGATGTTCCGCCGCATTGTCTGCTCTGCGTAGGAACCGCCATCAATATACTGGAAAAGAAAAGGCGGCAGACGACGGCGGGCTGCCTCACGATAATCAGTGGCTGAGGAAATAATCATCTGGCAGTTCCATCAATGTCCAACGTATTCAATGAGGAGGAGACTGCCAGTCTGTTTGAAGACAACCAAGAGGCTATCTCGTGCCCTGACATTATGTTGCACAACACCATACAAACAATGACGTGACGGCAACTCCTCCTTCTGGCCAATCAGGCGTTTAGTCTGCGTAAAACCCGTGCGCCCCGATGAATATCGAGAACGGACACAGATGCCGTATCCAGTGCCAGATTTTTCCCAAGCCGCACATCGTTATGAATCCACACGCCTATCAAGCTGCGAAGAACGTGACCGTGTGCAAACAGGGCAATCGTTCCTCCCTGTGCAGTCAGCCTCTCCAGCAAGCCGTTGACCCTCTTCTGAACCTGGGCGGCCGTTTCGCCATTTTCCACGTCAGACGTCCACAAAGACCAGTCGGGCTCGGCTTTCAAAATTTCCGGCGTGGTGAGCCCTTCGTACACGCCGTAATTCCATTCCATGAGATCAGGCTCGATTTGAGCTTGCTCGCCAAGCCCGGCGAGAACGCAGGTTTCATGCGCACGCTGAAGCGGACTGGTGAACACCTGATCAAAGTTCTGATGTTCTAAACGGCTCTTAAGAGACAGCGCCTGCTTACGTCCGTTTTCCGTCAGGGCAATATCCGTACGCCCCGTGTGCTGGCCGCTGATGGTCCATTCTGTTTCGCCGTGGCGAATTAGCCAGAGGGTGGTGCTCATGACACATGCCTTCCCTATGGGCTTTCAGTAACTGAAAGCCCTTTGCCAGTCCGAAGCCGGATTACTGAAATTTCTGGATCAGAGGCGAATGATTCGTATGCCCACCCGCCTCTCAAGCCGCTGTTCAGTTCTTGTGAACAGAGGCGTCGTAAATCTTGTCCACAACCTTACTCAGGGTTTCGTTGAACGCCTGATCGGACTGTGAAACGCGCAGATCATCCACGAGAGCCCGCGAGAAGCTGGCGATCATGCCATGATTGGCTTTGAGCTTCTGGCACGCTTCATCGAGAGGATAACCGCCCGAAAGCGCGACAACACGCTGCATGCGCGGATGCTTCATCACGCGGGCATACAGGTCCGGCTTTTCAGGCAACGTCACCTTCAGCATAATCGGATAATCTCCTGGAAGTGCTTCCAGTCCACTCAGAACAGCGTCTTCAAGGAGCGCTTCAGCCTCAGCCTTTTCCGGGCTTTTCACCAGCACTTCCGGCTCAAGGATGGGGACGAGTCCGTGCGATGCCACCTGCGCCGCAATATCGAACTGCTGCTGAACAAGGCTCTTAATGGCAGCAGGATTGGCCAGACGGATCACTGACCGTTCCTTGGTACCGTATATGCCCAGCTTCGCCGCTCGTTCCAGCAGTTCATCCAGGCCCGGAATGGGCTTCATGAGCTGAACGCCGTCCTTTTCGTCTTCCAGACCTTTATCGATCTTCAGAAACGGGACGATTCCACAGGTTTTCCAGAGATAGGACGGCACCGGCGTGCCGTCGACCGTGCCATCCATTGTTTTCTCAAACAGGATTGCAGCAAGGACCTCGTGGCTCTGGAAAGCAGGAGAGGAAATGATGCGAACGCGCATTTCATGCATCAGACGGAACATGTCCGCATCGTTCGAGTAGGCATCCGGCCCGATGCCATAGTGTGCCAGAGCCTTGGGAGTCGATCCGCCGCTTTGATCAAGAGCAGCGATAAATCCGGGAGTTTTTGACACCTGCTCGGCCATTTTTGCATCAGGCATGAACACTACATCCTTTTCTTCAGTCACATGACCAGAAGTAACGACTGACCTTCGCGCGGGATTGAAGACTCTTCCAATCACATTGCACGGATCACCCATAGGACGCGGTTCAACCCTGCTGGAGCGGCAGGGAAATCAGTTTTTTTCAATATTGTTGGACGGGGGGTCGGCTAATTCTGGAAACAGTCTGGCCAGATCCGCAGGCTGAAGAAGATCTGCCAGAGTGTAGCGATCGAGCACGGCCAGAAATGCGGAAAGCGCCTCTCCCAGCACTCCACGCAAGCGGCAGGAGGGAGACAGAACACAGGCACGGCTTCCTGTTGCCCGGCCCTCACAGTCCACGAGCATCATATCGTCTTCCGTAAACCGGACGACCTCTCCCACACCAATGTCCTGTGCCGGGCGGCCCAACGTCAGGCCACCGCCACGACCTCGTACGGTGGTGATGAAACGCCCCTGCCCCAGACGATGCACAACCTTCACCAGATGGTTTTCCGAGATGCCGTATGCCTCGGCAATTTCGCGAATGGAGACGCGCACAGTCGGGCGTGCCCCGATGTAGAGCAGGGTCCGCAAGGCATAGTCGGTATGCAGGGTCAGGCGCATACGAGTCCTCTGGCAGATTGACAGTCAGAAGTCACGCGCTTAAAGATGTATTTATTATACACCTTTAAGAAGACCCATCATGTCCTCTTCCGACCGCAGCCTCACGCCAGACGTCATTGCCACCATCAAGGCGACCATTCCGGCCCTCGAAGCGCATGGTCTCGACATCACCAGTGAGATGTACCGCCGCCTTCTGGCTGATCCGGCCATTGCTGAGATGTTTGACCCGACACATCAAAACAAAGGAACGCAGCCACGCGCGCTCGCCATGGCCGTCCTGGCCTATGCCCGGAACATTGATAATCTCGGAGTGATGGGCGGAGCGGTTGAGCGCATTGCCCAGAAGCATGTCAGCCTGGAAATTCTGCCAGAGCATTACCCACATGTTGCCACTGCCCTGATCGGCGCGATTCAACATGTTCTGGGAGACGCCGCGACGCCTGCAATTCTGGATGCATGGGGCCGTGCTTACTGGGCTCTGGCCGACATTCTGATGGGACGGGAAGGCCAGCTTTATGACGCCAGCACACATGCCGAAGGCGGCTGGACCGGCTGGCGCGACTTCACGATCATCAATGCAACACGCGAATGCGACAATGTCACGACGCTGGAACTGAAGCCTGTGGATGGCAAAACCGTCATTCAGGCTATCCCCGGCCAATATCTGGGTGTGGACCTAAATATTCCGGGACATGGGCAGACCAGACGTAACTACAGCATCACATCGCGCCCCAACCACGATTCCTACACCATCAGCGTGCGCCACGTTCCGAACGGTGTGGTTTCCACATGGCTCAACAGTCCGGACTGCAAAGGTCATCAGGTTCGACTATCGCCGCCAGCAGGTGAGTTTGTCCTACCGGAGAAAAACGACGCGCCGATTGCCTTCATCTGTGCAGGGATTGGGATCACGCCCATGATTGGAATGATCGAGTCTTTGGCCGCGCAGTCAGGCTCACCAGCGGTCAGTATTATTCAGATTGCCCATTCCGAAACGGCCGTACCGTTTTCAGGGAAACTGAACAGCCTCGCCAAGGAAGCGAAAAGCCCGATTACGCTTCATACGCGTCTGACGTCTGTTGAGGGTCGCCCGGATGCGGCATGGGTCGCAGCCCGCATTCCGGAGAAAGCCATCTGCTATCTGTGCGGTCCGACCGGGTTCATGCGCGATATGATTCAGGATCTTTCAAAGGCCGGCATTCCAGCCGATCGTCTGCGTTATGAGACGTTCGGACCGGATACCGGCGTAACAGACTGATCTGTCAGAGGGCGGCGATGGCGCTTTCCGCTTCCGCAAGGATGCGAGGGCGATCATTGCCGCTATTGACTGCAAGACCTTCCGCTTCGATGACCTTCACGTCCGTGACACCAAGGAAGCCGAGGACGGCCTTGAGATAGGCCACCTGATGCTCGAAGGCTGCCTGCGGCGTACCCTCCGAATAGATGCCTCCACGAGCAACAGCGAGAATAACGGTCTTACCGCCAGCAAGCCCTTCAACACCATTCGCACCATAGCGGAATGTCTGTCCGGCAATGGCAATGCGATCAATCCAGGCCTTAAGCTGGCTTGGAATGCCGAAGTTATACATCGGCACACCGAGTACGAGAATGTCGGCCTCCTTAAAATCGGAGAGAGCTTTCGCGCCCGCTACCAGATCCTTGTTGGAGGCAGCGTCTTCCGTAAGGTCCTTGCCCAGAAAAGACAGAGCTTCGCCGTCCAGGTGAGGAAGCGGGTTCACCGCCAGATCAAGGGGCGTAACCTCCAGATCCGGATGCTTCTGACGGTAGCGGTCCACAATCGCCACACTCAGCTGGCGGGTTGCGGAATACCCGCCAAGAATACTGGAATCGATATGAAGCAGTTTCATTGGAGTTTCTTTCGGTTCCTGATCGTAACTAGCACATGATAAGAAACCTTTTCTGCACCTCCGCAAGACGGCACATTCAGGGATCATAGGCACATGGATGTTAGTACCCTTCCCCCTCCGGAAGCTCATGAAAGCGACACATGCGCTGTTGTCCGTGCCATTCTGGCGCGTATTGGAGACAAGTGGAGCATCTTGATCGTGCGGATGCTGGGAGACGGCTCTATGCGCTTTAGTGAACTCCGACGATCCATCGAAGGCATTTCGCAACGCATGCTTACGCTGACCCTGCGAAATCTGGAACGCGATGGACTGGTCGCCCGAACCGTCACCCCCACTACTCCGCCCCGCGTGGATTACGAATTGACGGATCTTGGCCACTCCCTGCAAAGCATCACAGAAGCCTTTGGGCGCTGGGCTGTCACACACCGGGATCAGATTGAAAATGCCCGCCTCCGTTTTGACGCACGCCAATAATCCCTTAGGTTGCGCCCAATAGTTTCTGACGGTCAGGCATGGATTATGACGATTTCTCCCCACATCGGTATTGCTGGTATTACTGGGCGTCTGGGCGCTCTGTGCGCCGAAGAAGCGGGAGACTCCCTGGCTGGCGGGCTGTCCCGTCACGCAGATGCAGCACGCAGCATCACCAATAACCCGGCAGAACTAGCGACGCGCTGCGACGTCATTATCGACGTCAGCCATGCTTCAACCGCAGCAACCCATGCAGAAGCCTTCACAGCGGCAAAGTGCCCATGGGTTCTTGGAACGACCGGCCTTGACGCTACGGCGCAAGCTGCCGTGAGCGAGGCTGCAAAACATATTCCGGTTTTACAGGCTGCCAATTTCTCCCCGGCGTTGACGCTTTTTCTGGAGCTCGCGAAGCAGCTTGGCGCAGGGCTACCAGGTTATGATGCGGAAATCGTAGAGATTCATCACCGGCAGAAAGTTGATGCACCGTCCGGCACCGCGCTGGCCATTGGACGCGCAGTTGCTGAAGGACGAAACGTAGCGTTCGAGGATGTTGCTCGCTTGGATCAGAACGGCCCGCGACCGGATAACGCTATCGGGTTTGCCTCACTGCGTGGAGGGCAGATTATTGGCGAGCACGATCTTCTCTTCATGGCTGCAGATGAACAGATCACCCTGTCTCATCGTGCGCTGGATCGACGGGTTTTCGCCCGCGGTGCACTGATGGCTGCACGCTGGCTCGTCCATCAGCCTCCTGGCCTTTACGGCATGGCAGATGTTCTTCGCCGGAAAGACTGATCTTTCCGGCAAAGTATTTAGTGGTTAGCCGCCCGAGATTTCGAGGTTCACACCCGTCATAAAGCTGGAGTCGTCGCCCAAAAGGAACGCCACCACACCTGGAATTTCGCTGATATCGCCATAACGGCGCATCGGCACACTACCGATCATCTGCTTGGAAACTTCTTCAGGATTGGTGGAGAAGTACTGCGTGTTGGCCTTGGCCTGCAGTTCCACCTGTCGATCCCACATGAAACCAGGGCCCATATAACCAGGGCTGATGGCGTTAACGCGGATGTTGTAGGGTGCCAGATCCTGGGCTGCAGTTTCCGTCAGGGCGATAATGGCACCTTTGGATGCCCCGTAAGCCGCCATGTTCGGCGGTCCTTTTACCCCTGCCATGCTGGCAGTATTCACGATGCTACCGTAACCGTTCTCGATCATGTGCCGTGAGACAGCCTTCATCACATGGAAGGCGCCCGTGACATTGATGTTCAGAACACGCGGGAAATCTTCGGACGGATAATCCTGAACCGGGGCAAAGGCACCCTGATATCCGGCATTGTTGAAGAGGAAATCGATTTTTCCAAACTCTTCGACAACGCGGCCGACAACATCAGTCACGGACTGCTCGGACGTCACGTCACAGACATAGGACGCAGCTTTCACGCCCTTCTCCCGCACGGCGGCTTCCGCCTTGGCCAGTGCGTCCGGATTCATGTCGAGCAGAGCAATTTCCGTGCCCATTTCTGCCAACCGGAGTGCAGTCGCGAGGCCAATATTGCCCCCAGCGCCCGTAACGAGACAAACTTTACCGCTAAAGAAACTTACGACGTATGCCATTGGTGCCTCATGAAAATACGGTGCTTTCACCTGCGGCCCACAATATCGCGATCGAAGGCAGTCGTCTCCCCCTGATTTCGCACCATGAGAAAACGTGAATACTCCTGTTGGTTTTCCTGATTTTCCAAGGACTTCTCTTTGGATTTCACAGAAAAAATGTCCAAGTTTTCCTAAGCCCCTTGACCCCTGCGTTCAATTCCGCCAAGCCGTGCCTCTCCTGAATGCTGCATCCGTTCGTCATGACGCCTGCAGCCCTTTTCACCACTCATTCCCTGCGAGGTCCCTGAGTGCGCAATCACGGCGATTTCCTGTTCACCTCTGAATCTGTTTCCGAGGGCCATCCCGATAAGGTGGCAGACCGTATCTCCGACACAGTTCTGGACGCTTATCTTGAAGCCGATCCGGAAGCCCGCGTTGCCTGTGAAACGCTGGTCACCACAAACCGTGTCATTCTGGCCGGTGAAGTCCGTGGCCCCGAGGCCGTCGAAGACACGCTGATCGACCGCGTCCGTGAGGCCATCAAGGACATCGGCTACGACCAGGCCGGCTTCTCTTGGAAGACGGCTGACATCACGTCCTACCTTCACGCACAGTCTGCTGACATTGCCCAGGGCGTGGACAGCGGCAGCGACAAGGACGAAGGCGCTGGCGATCAGGGCATCATGTTTGGCTTCGCCACGCGCGAAACCGAAAACCTGATGCCGGCCCCGCTGTTTTACGCCCAGACGATCCTTGAGCGTATCCGCGACTACCGCAAGAACGGCGACGCCCGCGGCGCTGGCCTTCTTCCGGATGCGAAGAGCCAGGTCACGCTGCGTTATGTCGATGGCAAGCCGGTTGGCGTCACGTCTGTCGTGATTTCCACGCAGCACGCTGAAGGCATGAGCCAGAACACGATCCGCGAAACGCTTCGCGGCGTGGTCAATGACGTTCTGCCGAATGGCTGGAGCTGCCCGGAAGACGAGTTCTATGTGAACCCGACCGGCAACTTCGTCATCGGTGGCCCGGATGGCGATGCGGGCCTGACAGGCCGTAAGATCATTGTGGACACCTACGGCGGTGCAGCCCCTCATGGTGGTGGCGCATTCTCCGGCAAGGACCCCACGAAGGTTGACCGTTCGGCTGCTTATGCTGCGCGTTACCTTGCCAAGAACGTTGTGGCTGCTGGCCTTGCAGATCGCTGCACGATCCAGCTCAGCTATGCGATTGGCGTCTCCAAGCCGCTTTCAGTCTATGTGGACCTCGATGGCACAGGCAAGGACATCGACGAAGCACGCCTTGGCCTGCTCCTCAATGAAGTTGTGGATCTGTCCCCGCGCGGCATCCGCAAGCACCTGCGCCTGAACCGCCCGATCTATGTTCCGACGTCTGCCTATGGTCACTTCGGTCGTGTGCCGAATGAGGCTCTGGACAACTTCACGTGGGAAAAGACAGATCTGGTCGACACCCTCCGTAACGCACTGAACAGGTAAGACCCTGACACAGTCTCTTAAACCCCAGCCGGAGCGGCTTTACGGCCGCCAACGCGGCCATCCGCTCCGGGCCAGACAGCAGCGCCTTCTCGAAGACGTGCTGCCGCGCTTTACATTTGCGTCTGCTGAAAATCCGACAGCCGGATTTTCCACGCCTGTATCGCGCGTTTTTCTCGAAATCGGATTTGGTGGCGGCGAGCATGCCGCTGCCCAGTCTGAAATGAATCCGGATGTCGGGTACATTGCTTCTGAAGTTTTCGAGAACGGCTTGTGCTCGCTTATGTCGCGTCTTGTCCCAGAAGGACAGGACGAGACAGCCGAGCCTCCGCCTCATTTCCGGATCTGGCCAGAAGACGCTCGGCAACTCCTGAAGGATATGCCGGACAATTCTCTGGATCGGGCTTATCTGATGTTTCCGGATCCATGGCCCAAGTCACGCCATGCGAAGCGCCGTTTCATCCACCCGGAAAACCTCAAGGAGGTTCACCGCGTTCTGAAACCCGGAGCAATCTGGCGCGTCGCCAGCGATCATCCGGTCTATCAGGAATGGGTGACGGAAGTGATGGGCAAACAGGATCTGTTTGATGCACCACCTCCGGAAACGGAACGTCCTGAAGGATGGTCCCCAACCCGATATGAGGCCAAAGCCTTCCGGGAAGGTCGACAGCCTTTCTACTGGACATTTACCCGGCGCCCTTGAGGCGCCGTCCCTTTATCTGACTACAGTGAGTTCCTGACATCATGACCCAGATCGAACGCGAAGAAATGGAATTCGATGTCGTGGTGGTCGGTGGTGGCCCCGCCGGTCTGTCCGCGGCTATCCGGCTGCGACAGGTGGCTCCGGACGCCTCGGTCTGCCTGATCGAAAAGGGTAGCGAAATCGGTGCGCACATCGTGTCTGGTGCTGTCATCGAACCGCGTTCGCTTGAGGAACTCCTGCCAGACTGGCGCTCACTTGGTGCGCCCCTGAATACGGAAGTCACGGAAGAGCGCATGCTTTTCCTGACGGAAAAGCGCGCCATTCAGATTCCCTATCTGGACCGCGTCATGCCCCATATGGCGAACCACGGAAATTATGTGGTGTCTCTGGGGGAAGTCTGCCGCTGGATGGGTGAACAGGCAGAAGCGCTGGGCGTTGAGATCTACCCCGGCTTTGCGGGCGCTGAGCTGTTCATCGAAAACAATCGCGTTGCTGGCGTCATTACGGGCGACATGGGCATCGAACGCGATGGCACGCATGGTTCCAACTTCACACCCGGCATGATTCTGCGTGCCAAGCAGACGATCCTGACCGAAGGCGCACGCGGCTCGCTGAGCGCCCACGCCATGAAGCGTTTCGGCCTGCGCAAGGATGTTGATACCCAGACTTACGGCCTCGGCATCAAGGAAGTCTGGGAAATCCCGAAGGAGAAGCATCGCCCCGGCCTCGTCCAGCACAGCTTTGGCTGGCCACTGGACGACCACACCTACGGTGGCGCATGGCTCTATCATTTCGGGGAAAATCTGGTCAGCTACGGTTTCGTGACCGGCCTCGACTACAGCAACACCTACCTCTCCCCCTTTGAGGAAATGCAGCGCACGAAGCTGCACCCGGCATTCCGGGAACATTTTGAAGGTGGCAAGCGCCTGATCTATGGCGCCCGTGCGCTCTCGGAAGGTGGACTTCAGTCCATTCCACGCCTGACATTCCCCGGCGGCGTTCTGGCCGGCGATTCGGCAGGTTTCCTGAACGTTCCCAAGATCAAAGGAACGCATACCGCCATGAAATCCGGCATGCTGGCCGCCGAGGCTGTAGCCGAAGCGCTCCAGACTGAGCGTACAGAAGCTTCAAGCCTGACAGAGCGCGTCCGCAATTCCTGGCTCTGGTCCGAATTGCGCGATGTCCGCAATATCCGTCCGGCATTTGCCAAATGGGGTATGAAGGCTGGCGCGCTCTACGCTGGCATCGACAGCATGATCCTGCGCGGCCGCGCACCTTGGACCCTGCATCATCCGCACGCAGACAATGAGACTTTACGTCCAGCGGCGCTGTGCGAGCAGATCGACTATCCGAAGCCAGACAATGTCCTGACCTTCGATCGTGTCAGCTCGGTTTTCCTAAGTGCGACAAATCACGAAGAAAACCAGCCTGTCCATCTGAAGCTGCGGAACGAAGCCATCTGGCGCACCGTCAATCATGACGTGTTTGACGCGCCAGAGAGCCGTTACTGTCCGGCAGGTGTGTATGAGCAGGAAAAGAGTGGAGACAATGACTGGTCGCTGCGCATCAATGCGCAGAACTGTGTCCATTGCAAAACCTGCGATATCAAGGACCCGACGCAGAACATTGAATGGTGCACGCCAGAAGGTAGCGGCGGCCCGAACTACCCTGTCGGGATGTAAATCCTCTAAACAGATGGGCCGCTTCCTGACCGGAATGTGACTTCCTGATCCATTTCCGCTACGGTGGCGGCCGTTTTTCCAGCGGCGTCAGCAGCGAAAGATCACGATGAAAATTCTGGTCCCAGTCAAAAGGGTGGTCGATTACAACGTCAAGGTACGTGTAGCGGCCGATGGTAGTGGTGTCGAAACGCAGGGACTGAAAATGTCTCTAAATCCGTTCGATGAAATTGCGGTGGAAGAAGCCATCCGCCTACGCGAAAAAGGCGTGGCAACCGAAGTGGTCGTGGTGACCATCGGCGTTCAGGCCGCGCAGGATATCCTGCGTACCTCAATGGCGATGGGCGCAGACCGGGCCATTCTGGTCAAAACAGATGATACGCTTGAGCCCCGCGCCGTCGCCAATGCGCTGAAAGCCATTGTCGAGCGTGAACAGCCGGGTCTTGTCTGCATGGGCAAGCAGGCCATCGATGACGACATGAACGCAACGGGCCAGATCCTGGCAGCAAAGCTCGGCTGGCCCCAGGGCACGTTCGCCAGCGCGGTGACCGTTGCGAACGATCGTATTGAAGTTGCTCGCGAGATCGACGGCGGCACGGAAGTCGTCTCCCTGACGCTTCCCGCTGTGGTGACGACCGATCTGCGCCTGAACGAGCCGCGCTACGCGTCCCTCCCGAACATCATGAAAGCTCGCAAAAAGCCACTTGAAACGCTTGAGGCCGCAGATCTCGGTGTTGATTTGGCCTCCCGCCTGACCATCGTATCTGTCGCCGAGCCGACGGAACGCAAGGAAGGTATCAAGCTGGGCAGTGCGGCCGAACTGGTCGAAAAGCTCAAGACAGAAGCGAAGGTGATCTGATGACCGCTCTTGTTCTGCTCGAAGTCGAGAATGGTGAAGTTCGTCAGGCATCACGTTCAGCCCTGACAGCCGCCGCACGCTTTGGCGATGTAGACGCCATCGTTTTTGGTGAAGGCGCCAGCGCAGCCGCAGCCCTTCCTGGGGTAAAGCGGGTTCTGTCCGTGCCAGCTCTGGCCACGGATCTTGCTGAGCCTGCCGCCGACCTTCTGGCGTCCATTGCAAAGGACTACAGCCACATCGTGGCATCGGCCTCAGCAAGTGGAAAGAATATCCTGCCACGCTTGGCGGGCCTGCTTGACGTGCAGCCTGTCCCGGATGTTGTGGAGATCAAGGACGCCGAGACGTTCGTGCGTCCCATCTACGCGGGCAATGCACTGGCAACCGTTCGTTCTGCCGACAGCATCAAGGTTCTGACCATTCGCAGTTCCAGCTTTGATCCTGCTCCAAAGGATGGCGGTTCTGCAGCGGTCGAAACACTGGAAGCCCCAGCCAGCGAAAAGTCAGTTTTCGTGAAGGTTGAGTTGTCAGCATCCGATCGTCCGGAACTGGAATCCGCGCGGGTGGTAATTTCTGGCGGCAAAGGCATGAAGGATGCAGCCAACTTCAAGCTGCTTGAGCCGATTGCTGATAAGCTGAATGCCGCAATCGGTGCTTCCCGTTCGGCGGTGGACTCTGGTTTTGCTCCGAACGAAATGCAGGTCGGGCAGACCGGCAAGATCGTGGCACCAGAACTCTACATCGCTGTCGGATTGTCTGGCGCAATCCAGCATCTGGCTGGCATGAAGGACAGCCGCGTGATCGTGGCAATCAACACAGATCCTGAAGCTCCGATCTTCCGCGTTGCCGATTACGGTATCGTGGGTGACCTGTTTGAAGTGCTTCCGGCACTCGAAAAAGCTCTCTAACACGTCTTTGCAGGTGACCATTATGACAGGTCACCTGCAATTTTTCTGACATAGCCTGTCCAAGGCTTAAGTTGCGGAACGCCTGCCGTATGGCACTCTCCGGCCATGGAGAGACCGCAATGAAATACCGTCAGATCTTCCAAAAAATTCTAGCTGCACTGCCCCCAATTATGGGTGTGCTATTTATCCATACCGCGCTCGGCGCAGCTTACATTGTCCCATCAGCGTCGATGGAACCGACCCTGAGGATCGGTGACGAAATTATTGTTTCTGCACCCTCTTATGGCCTGAGCACAGCATCCCTACCCTTTGGCTCCTCATTCGCCCAAGTTACGCAAAGACGCATCTTTGGTCACTTGCCGCACCGGGGCGACATTGTTGTCTTTAGAGCCCCTGCAAATCTTCATGAAACATGGGTCAAACGCGTCATCGGCCTGCCCGGAGACAGAATTGCACTAACAAACGGCCGAATTGTATTGAATGGGAAAATATTGCCTTGGAAAGACGAGGGCTCTGATCAGGAAGATCGTGCTCAAGCGCATTCCGGTGAACGTTATGAAGAAACGATTCCTGACGGAGTACGCCATGACATCATCAAATTGGCCGCCCATGGGCCACTTGATAACATCCCCGAATTTACGGTCCCGGCAGAAAGATTGTTCGTCATGGGGGACAACCGGGATAATTCAGCTGACTCTCGTGTTCCCGTAACAGAAGGTGGTGTAGGGCTGCTCCCAGTCTGGAATCTTCAGGGTCACGCAATCACTGTTCTATTCTCGTGGAGAAGCATCAAGAGAATATTGCTTCCCATCTGATTTTTCACTCCATCCTCTTGCCACGAAAGCAAATTCCCGGTAGGAGAAGCGCCGTCGGCCGGAGTGTAGCTCAGCCTGGTAGAGCACTGTGTTC